>NZ_JBSFPX010000014.1:0-67271 GCF_053588415.1 Mycobacterium sp. NPDC003449 | reverse complement strand
GCAGCGTCAGGCCGTCGTCGCGGGAGGTCACCTCGCCCCCTGAAGAAGAACACCAGTTTCGGTTTGTCGACGTCGCCGACCTCGGGCAGCGTGGTGAACAGGTCGGCCAGCACCCACATCAGGAAGGTGGAGAACATCACCGGGCGGGCGGCCTGGGCCCCGAGCTCCAGCAGCGTGATGACGCCACGGCCCTGATCGTCGAGGCGCAGCAGATCCTTGGGTTCGAGTTCGGGCTCACCGAAGAAGGTGTCGGCGCCCTCGGCTTCGAGGTTGACCAGGGCGCGCAGGATGACCCCCGCCGTCGTCGAGGACACCGCCCCCAGCGCCTTCAGCTCGGGCTTGCCCTCATCGCTGGTGAGGAACTGGATCACCGAACGCAGGTCCTTGATGTCCAGCAGCGGCAGACCCTTCTGGTCGGCCCAGTGAAAGATCAGCCCGAGCGTGGACTCCTGAGTGGCGTTGAGCCCCAACACCTTTGCCAACAAGATCGGGCCGAAACTGGTGATCGTGGCCCGTACCGGCACCCCCACCCCACCGGTGCCCAGCGACAGGAACTCGACCGGGAAGGCCGTCGCGGCCCAGGTGTCACCGGTGTCCTTGGCCCGCTGCTCGACCTTGTCGTTGGTCTCGCCGGGCTTGGACAGACCCGACAGGTCGCCCTTGACGTCGGCCATCAACACCGGAACGCCGGCCGCCGACAGCTGCTCGGCGATCACCTGCAGCGACTTCGTCTTACCGGTACCGGTCGCGCCCGCGATCAGTCCGTGCCGGTTGACCGTGGCCAACGGGATGCGGACCAGTGCGGACGCGTCGACGGTGTTGGCATCACCGTCGGGGACGACGACGGTGCCCAATTCCAGTGCCTGGCCTTCGACTGCGTAGCCGGCAGCGATCTGCTGCGCGGGAGTTGCTGCCGATTCGGTGGTCATCTCGCGGTCCTCCCAATATGCGCGCACGGGCCAATCGAGACCCGACATTACTTGCCAACGGGTGGGTATGGGCGGGTGGTTGGGCGGCGTGGGCATACTGTGGGTGTTCGTGCGAGACGAACTGGTGTGGATCGACTGCGAGATGACCGGGCTGGACCTCAAGTCCGATCGCCTCATCGAGATCGCGGTGCTGGTCACCGACGCGGACCTCAACATCCTGGGCGACGGCCTCGACGTGGTGATACACACCGACGACGAGGCGCTGGGCTCGATGGTCGACGTGGTCAAGCAGATGCACACCCGCTCGGGCCTGATCGAGGAGGTGCGGGCCTCCACGGTCGACCTCGCCACCGCCGAGGATATGGTGCTCGACTACATCCGCGGCCACGTCAAACAGGCCAAGACCGCGCCGCTGGCCGGCAATTCGATCGGCACCGACCGCGGGTTCATCGCCCGCGACATGCTCAAACTCGACGACTACCTGCACTACCGGATGATCGACGTGAGCTCGATCAAGGAGCTGTGCCGGCGCTGGTATCCGCGGATCTACTTCGGTCAGCCCGAGAAGGGGCTGGCCCACCGCGCCCTGGCCGACATCCACGAGTCGATCCGTGAACTCAAGTACTACCGCGCCACCGCCTTCGTCGCCCCGCCCGGGCCCTCTACCAGCGATATCGCCGCGATCGCCGGCGAACTGGGGCCGCCGCCGACCGGCCCGTCGACAAACGATTCGGCTGTAGAGCATCCGAGCGGCTAGTATCTACGACGCTGCACCTGCCGAAAGGCTCTGCGGCGATGGTGGCTGTAGTTCAGTTGGTAGAGCACCAGGTTGTGATCCTGGCTGTCGCGGGTTCGAGTCCCGTCAGCCACCCCAACTGGAAACGATGCCCCACCTGCAAACACGCGGGTGGGGCATCGTTCGGTTTCGGGGTCCATGCAACAAGCCATGCAACAACGGGTAGCCAAGAGCTGCGGCAACCGGGCGGTGAGGGCGATTCCATCCCCTTATAGCTGCCCGGGTGGATCTCGACCAGAAGCCCCCTTGGTCTGGTCGCAGGCTCGCCGAGCTTGGCAAGGCACTAGTGGATCGCGCAGACCCTCCCGCAAATTGCCCGTCATACGAACAGGTCATGGAGTGGCATTCCGAACTCTGCGCGGAAGTCGCCGCCACGATCAGCGACAGGCCATGGGCTAGCTACCGCGGTGACTTCGATGTCGCTGCCCGCGCAAAGACCATCGATACTTTGCGGGACAAGCTCATCCGCCAGCCGCACCTCCACCTCAACCAGGTGCAGGACTTGGCGGGCGTCCGTGTTGATCTCGACTGCAACCTAGATCAGCAGACGGCGTTCGCAGAGGAGATTAGGGAGTTCTTCGGCACCGAGCGGACCGACGTTAGAGATATCCGGCTAACACCCCATAGTGGGTACCGCGCGGTACACGTCTGGCTCCGACTCCCTGCAGGACGAGTGGAGATCCAAATTCGCACCAGAGGACAGAGCGCCTGGGCCAACACCTACGAACGGCTTGGCGACTACGCGGGCCGTCATATTAGGTATGGAGAGTCACATGAGAGTCCCACTGTCCAACGCCTGGTGACTCACCTCCACAACGCGTCGGAGGCTCTCGCCCGTGTAGAGGACCACATTGTGAGAATGGTTCGCAACGACGCACGGTTTCGTGAGGTCGTCGACGTGATGGCGAGGATTCGTAATCATCCCCGCTTTGACGACATCGAAATCACTGATGACCAGCGCGCAACCGTGATCGAGACAGTGGAGAACGAGCCGCTCAGACGCACCCAGCATGATCAAGACATGGACGAGCTTCGGGCCCTCCTAGACGAACACGTGAGCGACATGGAGTCGATACGCCGTATGCTCGATGAAGCTAGCGCCTGAGGATAAGGGGGTGATCGGAATGCCGGGGTTCGTCATTGAGTTCAACCGACGGACGCGGAATCGCCGCGTTCACCAGTTCGTATCTCCTCGCGAAGCCATGGCGTACAGGCTCAAGCTAGAGCGCGAACGTCAGGATCTCGATGTCGAGATCGCTGCATTGACCAGCGGTTCTATCGACAGTCTTCGTCGCACGCATTCGCGGTATTTCACGGGTACCGACATAAGCAGCGAATCCATCTCCGCTTAGCGGATCAGGGCCGCGCAGCCCGCGATCCACTCATGGTGTTCGTGGATCATCGTTCCCCTATGGGTACTTCGCGAACTCGTTGACAGTCTGGGGATCGACCCCGAACTCCACCGCCAGCCACATCCGCAAGAGTCGTGCGCCCGAGCTCGCGGCGATGACGGCGTGCAGACCGTTGGGCAGCGGATGGTCAGCGTGCTTCGCCTGCTTGTACAGATTGTTGAAATCCTCCGACCACGCCTCGAAGTCGCTGTGTGCCGGTACACCGTTGCTGGGGCTTCCCTTGATGATGGGGTCCACATCGCACTGGAGGGTCGCTCCGATGAGCGCAAGGTATTGCGGGAAGTGCAGGCTTTTGTGCAGTTGGATGCGTCCCGGGCGCACCGCAATCTTGTGCCCGAGTGCTTCAATCGCGATACCAATCTGCAGAAGCTCGATCTCCACCGAGTTGCCGCTGTCGAAGTGCCACAACACCAATGGACAGATCACCCTCGTCCATTCCTCCGACTCCTTGACCCACCGCTTCACACCCGCCACGCCGATGTCCGGGTCCCCGGCCATGACCCGTCGATGCTGGACTCGTTGCGCGAGGAGTCGGACGGCGTATACGCCGTTCCGCTGTAGCACCCACAGCCTCAGGCGGTGGTGTTACCCGTCTTCCAGCATGCCAGCGTGACACCGCCGGGAAAGCTCATCGGCCGGGCCGCCGGAGCGAGCCCCGAAATCATCCGGCCGTCGGGAAACAGGCGTCGGCCGCGCCCCTGCACGAACGGGTAGATGAACAACCGGATCTCGTCAACCAGATCGGCGGCGATCAACGCGTGGCACAGGGTGATGCTCCCGGTCACCACGATGTCGCCGCCGTCGGAGGCCTTGAGCCCGCGGGTGTGCTCGACCGGATCGCCCGGCAGGATCGTCGAGTTGCCCCATTGCGGATCGGTCATGGTCGAGGACACCACATACTTGTCGACCCCGTTGAGATAGTCCGTCACGCCGGTGGTGTCGTCGGACTGATTCGGCCAGTACCCGCGGAAGTCTTCGAACGTCTTCCGCCCCAGCAACAGTCCGTCGGCGGTCTCGTCCTGGCGGTGCATCTCCGCAAGCAGTTCGTCGTCCTGCGTCTGCGGGTCGAACCAGTCCTCCAGCATTTCCACGGAGCCGTCGAGCGTGATGTTCTGGGTGATGATCAGTGAGCGCATACCTGATCGACTCCCCCACGACGGGAAACTCATCGGCGCCACGACCGGTTCGGCCACACTGTGGGGATGTCCTACGGGGTTCAGGGTATGGCTCGAGCCGAACGGGAAGCCTTCGCCGATCTGTTGGCCGGTCTCACCCCGGCGCAGTGGGATGCACCGACCCTGTGCGACGGGTGGACGGTGCGCGACGTCGCCGCCCACACGGTCGCCTACCTCGGTCAGACCCTGCCCCGGCTGATTCTCAACATGACCGCATCGAGGGGCAACGTCGACAGGCTCAACGCCCGCGGACTGGAACCGCTGGCCGGGCTCGAACCGGAACGGCTCACCGCGCTGATGCGCGACGGCGCGGCACCATCGGGAGCCGGGGCCCTCTACGGGGCGCGGGTCGCACTCATCGAATGCCTGATCCACCAGCAGGACATTCGCCGCCCACTGGGCCTGCCCCGACTCGTCCCCGCCGAGCGGTTATCGGCAGCGCTGACATACGCCAGGGTGAGCCCGGTGATCGGGGGCGCCCGGCGAACCCGTGGCCTGCGTCTGGTCGCCACCGACCTGGACTGGGCGGCAGGCCGGGGGCCCGAAATCCGCGGATCCGGCGAGGCACTGCTGATGGCCATGACCGGGCGGTCCGTCGCGGTCGCCGACGATCTGACCGGCGAGGGCATGGCCCGGTTGTCGGCTAGGGCGCGTCGGCCGCGGGCTTCTTGATCCGGGGCGCCAGCTGCACGAATTCGGCGACCACACTGGGATTTTCGTGCGCCGTGGTGACGAGTGACACCAGGGTGTTGGCGACGTCGTCGAGAGCCGACATCCGCGCGGGCAGCTGCCCGTGCTCGACCCACGACTCGAACAGCTGGGCCAGCAGGTCGCGGTCCGCACCACGCAGGATCTCGGTGTCCTCGGTGGGCCCGATACCGACGCGCAGGATCGACAGCTCCGGATGCTCGCTGCGCCACGAGTGCAGGATCTCGTCGAGCGCGGCCTTGCTGGCGCTGTAGGCGGCCACCCCCGCCCTGGGCCGCCCGACATCGTGACTCGAGGCGATCAACACCACACCGTTGTCGGCCAGGTGCGGCAGCGCGGCGC
Organism: Mycobacterium sp. NPDC003449; assembly: GCF_053588415.1. Taxonomy (NCBI): domain Bacteria; kingdom Bacillati; phylum Actinomycetota; class Actinomycetes; order Mycobacteriales; family Mycobacteriaceae; genus Mycobacterium; species Mycobacterium sp. NPDC003449. Next base: position 61,909 of record NZ_JBSFPX010000014.1, on the reverse strand, counting down.
GCAACACGTTGTTGGCGCCGACGGTGTTGACGCTGAACGCGTGCAACCAGGTCGCCACGTCGGTGTCCTCGATGTAGGCGAACGGGACCACGGTGCTGGTGAACACCAGGGCGTCCAACCCGCCCAGCCGCTCGGCGGCGGCGTCGACCACCCGGGCGATGGCCGCCGGGTCCTCGACGTCGAGTTCGAACGCTCCGCCTCCGATCGTGTCGGCCAGTGCGGTCAACAGGTCTATACGACGTGCCGCCACCGCCACCTCGGCGCCGCGCTGCGCGGCGCTCTCCGCTACCGCGTGCCCGATGCCGGACGATGCGCCGACGACAAGGAGGCGCAGCCCGGCTGCGTCTGCGCGTTGACCGGTCATTCTGGATCCACCCGCTTTCCATTTTCGGCTGAAAGTGTTAGGTCACCCTTCGTGGTCGGACAGTACCGCGCCGATGAGTTCGGGCCGCGCGGTGGGTCAATACATCGCAATGAGGATTCATCGGCACAAGGAGGCCCCATGACCGCAGGAGCACCCCCGGTGGTCGACCAGCAGACCTGGCGCACCGCACTCGACGATCTACGCAGCCGCGAGAAGGCCGCCACCAGGGAACTGGACGCCATCGCCGCGGCGCGCAGGCGCCTGCCCATGGTGGAACTGCCCGAATACACCCTCATCGGCGCCGACGGGCCGGTCCGGCTCGCCGACATCTTCGAAGGCCGCTCGCAGCTGATCACCTACCACCACATGTGGACCGACGGCGCCGAATGGCAGTGCGGCGGCTGCACCGGGTTCACCTCGCAGTTCACCCGGCTGGAATTCCTGGACAACTACGACGCGCGGTTCGTGATCGTCACCAACGGGCCGATCGATGAGGCGATGGCCTACCGCGCCAAGGTCGGCAACAAGATGCAGTGGTACTCGTCGTCGGAGAGCACGTTCGGGGCCGACGTCGACGCCGCGCCCAATGAGGGCTTCGCGGTCAACGTCTTCTTCCGGGTCGAGCACCCCGACGGCGACACCGTGTACCGCACCTGGCACACCAACGGTCGCGGTACCGAACAACTCAGCCACACCTTCCCCCTGATCGACCTGTTGCCGTGGGGACGACAGGAGGAGTGGCTCGATTCCCCCGACGGCTGGCCGAAACGGCCCACCTACTCGGGCTGGCTGGACAGCCCCGACATCGCCCGCGCCTATGGAGAGGATCCTCGATGACCGACCACCGCTTCACCGTCACCCGCACCATCGCCGCCCGCCCCGGTGAGGTATTCGCCGTACTCGCCGACCCGGCCCGGCATCAGGACACCGAACCCGGCGACTGGGTGCGCGACGCCGTCGAACCGCGGCCGATCACCGGAGCCGGCCAGATGTTCGCGATCAACATGTTCCTCGAACAGGCGGGCGGGCATTACGTCATGCACAACCTCGTCACCGAGTTCGACAAGGACCGCACCATCGCATGGCTGCCCGGTCAGCTCGACGAATCGGGCAGCCATGCGCCGGGTGGCTGGTGGTGGCGTTACGACCTCGCCCCCAACGGCGAGGACACCGACGTCACCCTGACCTACGACTGGACCGACACACCGCAGAGTTTCGCCGACCAGATCGGCGGGATGCCGCCGTTCCCCGAACAGTACCTCGCAAATTCGCTTGCCTCACTGGACAATTCGATGCGGTAGCGATCAGGTGCTGGCGTTACCGGTCCGCCACTGGCCCCACGGGATGTTCCAGTCGCCGAGGCCGTCCGTGCCGGGCAGCACACTGCCCACGGTATTGGTCACCTCGACGATGTCGCCGCGTTTGGTGTTCTCGTAGAACCAGCGGGCATTGGCGGTGCTGACATTGAGGCAGCCGTGGCTGACATTGCTGTACCCCTGGCTGCCCACCGACCACGGTGCTCCGTGGACGTAGATACCGCTGTAGGACATCTGGGTCGCGAAGTCCACCTCGGTGCGATATCCGTTGGGCGAGTTGACCGGTACGCCGTAGGTCGACGAATCCATGACGAGGTGCTCGTAGCGGTCACCGATGATGTAGGTGCCGTTGTTGGTCGGCGTCTTGTCCTTGCCCATCGAGATCGGCATCGTCTTGACGACCTCGCCGTTGCGGCGGACCGTCAGAGTCTTGGCGTCGTCGTCGGCCGTCGCGATGACCTTGTCACCGATGGTGAAGTGCGTCTTGGCGCTGCCCTGCCCGAACAGACCGTCGCCCAGCTCGACACCGTAGGTGTTCACCGTGACATCCACCGAGGTGCCGGGCTCCCAGTATTGTGCTGGGCGCCAACGCACTTCGCGGTTGTTGAGCCAGTAGAAGGCGCCCTCGACCGGCGGGTTGGTCGTCACTTTGATGGCCTGCTGCGCGGCCACCCGATCGGTGATGTTCTCGTCGAACCGGACGGCCAGCGGCTGCCCGACGCCGACGACCTCGCCGTCGTTGGGCAGCACGTAGGGCATCGTGAGATTCCCCGGCGAATGCGTCTCGAAGGTCAGCCGGCGGTTGGCCACGCCACCCAGCCCGAGCGATGCCGCGTTGAGCGTGTACTGCTCGTTGTAGTCGAGCCGATCGGTGGTCGACCAGGTCAGGCCGTCCGCGCTGAACTCACCGGCAACCGGCGCGCCGTTCTCGTCGGTCATGCTGACGCTGCCGAGCACACCGTTCTCGGCGGTGACGGTTACCGGGGTCTCGACCCTCACCCCGACGGCACCGTCGGTGACCGACGCGTTGACCCTGGGCACCAGCAGGTCACCGAAGGGCGTTCCCTTGTCGGTGATCACCGGTGCGGGCCGATCACGGTCGTCGCCGCAGGCCACGAGGCCGAACATCACGGCGGGCACCATCGCGACAACGGCCCGCCGGAGCACGCTCCGGTACGGACGGGTCACCGGGTGGACCTGCCCCATGTCGTTCACCTCTCGCCAGGCAGTTGTCTGCGTCAAGCCAATCTTGGCAATAGTCTAAGGGAGAATTCGCCCACGCCCGACCGTGGCGCCGGGGCTGGGCACACAGCCTGCGGATTTCACGCTTGGCCAGGTGTCCTGTTATTGTCTCTTGCGCGCGCCGTTAGCTCAGTTGGTAGAGCAGCTGACTCTTAATCAGCGGGTCCGGGGTTCGAAACCCTGACGGCGCACCACATCTCTACCGAAGGGCGGGCGTTTTCTGCGCCCGCCCTTTTCGTATCGCAATCCCGCCGGCCAGGCGTCATCCCGCTCGATATCGCTCACCGATACTCTGCTCGGCTTCCTCCAGCAGCATCTCCACGGCGCCGGCCAGATGGGCCGCGGCGTAGCCACGGTCCCGGTGTTGTTCGAATTTGAAGCGGTCGAGTTCCCTGCGCAGATCATTCAGGGTCTCGTCGCTCACGTGCGCCATGTGGCCTCCAGATCCGTAATAAAAAACGGCTCAGCGTCGAATCCCGACGAGACGACGTGAGCCGTTGATGCTGTCAGCGAATCCCAACCCCGGCGGCACCGGCGGTATGGGTGATGGCCCCGCAAGAGTGGCTCGCGACAGCAACCGCATCGACACCGACGTCTTTTGCCATTGTTTGCTGCACGCTTCAAACCCCCGATCACACGGTTTGACCCGTGTTGCGGTTCCATATCGGATCCCGGCCCGCCTCCCCGGCCGGACCCGCATATGACCTTAGCTGGACACCCATGCGGTAGCAACCGATTCCGAGATAAATCCGGTTCGCTACACGTTCGCCGACGAAACCCTGTTCCGGGGCCACGTCGTCGACCGCACCCGGAAAATCCCTGCGTACCATCCGAAAAGCAGTTTGCCGGAACGTGACTTTACCTCCCGGACAGCAGTTAGCCTTACCACCGTAACCGGGCACATCACACCTTCAGCAAACGAGCTGCGACCGAGCTAACCCAGCGATGATTGCGCTGGACACCCGCCGCGACGACATTCGCCCGCACCCGCGCCGACCGGGCGAAACCGCAAGGTCGCCGGGTCCCTCGCGGTCACACCCGACCGGACCGGATCCGGTCCGTGACGCGAACCCGCGCGCCTCCGCACCGACCGGGTGACTTTGCACACTCTGATCGGACATCTGACACATCGGCCCATGCCTCGACGTTTGGGACTATGTGCTGCTCAGCGGAAGTAGAGCACCTTACCAGACGCATCCAGACGCTGCATTGACGTATGCGTAAGTTACTGCAAGCGACGCGCCCAGCGAAACATTACCTGGTCAGGCACTAATAATGCTGATACATTGAAGTTAGCTGAGCTGTTCCGCACTTGCCGAACTCGGCGATCACGCCAGAATATGAGGTATTAGCTGATGACCACAGCAGCGGAGGCAGAACCAACCGGCACGCTGACCTCACCACGCGTTGCTGCACAAATGCCGCTGACGATATACAGCTGCAGCCGGCTCGGCCGCATCGCCAATCCCCCGAACTCCTCGCTGACCGGGTGGTTGCGCCCCGGCCGTCGTCGCTGAGCAGCCGGTTTTGCCCACCGCCTACCGGTCGGTAGACCATCCGGTAGCCAAGGCTGGGCTAACCCGGCGACGGATTGTCGATCAGCGCCGTTTGATGCGCAGCACGATGATGGCCAACACCAGCACACCGGCCCCCGCCAGCGACACCGTGACGGCAGGCTTCTTGACGAACTCCACCGCCCGCGCCTTGGCGTCACCGGCCAGCCGCTGCGGGTTGGCCCGCTCGGCCAATGAGTCGACAGTCAACGCCAACTGATCGCGAGCCCGATCAATGTCCTGTTTGATGGTCTCCGGATCGCGGTTCGTCACTGATTGCTCCTCCAGCCGCTCCATATCGTGTTGCCTGCCGCACTACCCTAGATCAGCCGGCCGTGTTCGAACGGCACCGGCCGATCAGAAGGGATATCCACCTATGCCGCCGACCCCGCGCCTCGAGGTGGGAGACACCGCCCCTGCGTTCAGTCTGCCCGACGCCGACGGCAACGTCGTCAAACTCGCCGACGACAAGGGCCGCAAGGTAATCGTGTACTTCTACCCCGCCGCGAGCACGCCCGGATGCACCAAACAGGCCTGCGACTTCCGCGACAATCTCGCCGAACTGGGCGGCGCAGGACTCGACGTCGTCGGCATCTCCCCGGACAAGCCGGCCAAACTGGCCAAGTTCCGCGACGAGCAGGGCCTCACGTTTCCGTTGCTGTCCGATCCCGAACGCAAGGTGCTCACCGCCTGGGGTGCATTCGGCGAGAAGACCATGTACGGCAAAACCGTGCAGGGCGTGATCCGCTCGACGTTCGTCGTCGACGAGAAGGGCAGGATCGCCGTCGCGCAGTACAACGTGCGGGCCACCGGACACGTCGCCAAGCTGCGCCGGGATCTGTCGGTCTGATCCCGCTGCGCTACGTCTGCGTGGCTAGCAGAAACGCCAGGTAAGCCAGGTAGGCGACCACCATCGCGGCGCCCTCGGCGCGGTGAACCCGCCGCCCCGAGAAGAAGATCGGGATGCAGACCAGGGTGGCGGCCACCAGGATCGGGATGTCGATCCGCACCAGGGTGTCCGACAGCGCCAGGCCGTGGGACGGCACCAGACAGGTGACGCCGAGAATCAGCAGAATGTTGTAGACGCTGCTGCCCAACAGGTTTCCGAGTGCGATGTCGCGCTGGCCGCGCACCGTCGAGACGATCGTCGTCACCAACTCGGGAGCCGAGGTGCCGATCGCGACGACGGTCAGCCCGATGAGGGCGTCGGACACCCCGAGTCCGCGGGCCAGGCCGGTGGCGCCGTCGACGAGCCACTCCGCACCGATCACCACGACCGTGATCCCGACCAGTGTCATCGCGATGTGGCGCACCAGTCCACCGGATCCGGGCGCGGGTCGCGGGCCCGGATCGGCACCCGCTGTGCCGGGATATGCGTGGGCGTACTCGGCGGCGACCTCGCGGCTCTCCCGACGGGATGTGCGGATCAGGGCGGCGGTGTAGGCCACCCCGCCGCACACCAGAATGGCGCCATCGACCCGCGACAGGATCCCGTCGACCGCCAACGCCCACAGCAGAACCGCGGCCACGGTCATGGCGGGCAGGTCGAAGCGCAACGTCCGGCGTTCGATGGCGAGCGGGCTCAGCAGCGCACTCAGGCCGAGGATGAACAGCACGTTGACGACGTTGGTGCCGGCGATATTGCCGACGGCCAGTTCGCCGGTGCCCTCGATCGCCGCGGTGACGCCGACGGCGAGTTCGGGGAGGCTGGTGCCGATCGACACCACGGTGAGCCCGACCAGCATCGGGCTGATCCCCAGCCGTGACGCCAGCTGGGCCCCGCCGCGGACCATCACCTCCGCGCCCAACGCCAGGGCGACCAGGCCCGCCGCGAACCAGCCGACGTAGCCGCCCACGATCAGCGCGAGGCCAACGCTTCGAGCAGTAGCGCCTCGGCGGTCGCCGCCTTCTCCAGCACACCGAGGTCCAGACTCTCGTTGACGCTGTGTGCCTGCGTGCCGGGATCCTCCACACCGGTGACGAGGATGGTGGCCTGCGGGAACGCGGCGGCGAATTCGGCGATGAACGGGATCGAGCCGCCCATGCCCATATCGACCGGATCGGTGCCCCAGGCTTCGCGGAACGCCGCGCGGGCCGCCTCGTACACCGGTCCGGTGGAGTCGATCGCGTAGGGCTGCCCGACATCGCCCGGAGTGACCGTCACCCGCGCTCCCCACGGCGCATGGCTCTCCAGGTGGCGGGTCAGCGCGTCGAGGTGGGCGCGGGCATCCCCGCCGGGCGCCACCCGCATGCTGACCTTGGCGCGAGCCCGTGGGATGAGGGTGTTCGACGACTTGTCGACGGGCGTGGTGTCGATGCCGATGACCGTCACCGCGGGCTTGGCCCACATGCGTTGCACGACTGTGCCGGAACCGATTTCGGAAACGCCGTCCAGCAACCCGGACTCGTCGCGCACCCAGTCTCCGCCGCGGTCCACATCGGCGGCGGTGGCCTCGTGCAGACCTGCGACGGCGACATTTCCGTCGTCGTCATGCAGGCTGGCCAGCAACCGCACCAGCACGCTCAGCGCATCGGGCACCACCCCGCCCCACAGGCCCGAGTGCAGGCCGTGGTCGAGGGTGGCGACCTCGACCACGCAATCGGCCAGGCCACGCAGCGAGACGGTCAGCGCCGGGATCTCCGTGCTCCAGTTGTCCGAATCGGCGATGACGATGACGTCGGCGGCCAGGGCGTCCTGGTGCGCGGCCAGCAGGGCGCCCAGTGACGGCGACCCGGACTCCTCCTCGCCTTCGACGAATACCGTCACCCCGACCGGCGGCTTGCCATCGAATGCCCGCACCGCGGCCAGATGTGTTGCGATACCGGCCTTGTCGTCGGCGGTACCGCGTCCGTACAGGCGGCCGTCGCGCTCGGTGGGGTCGAACGGCGAGGAGCTCCACTGCGCCGGATCGCCTTCTGGCTGCACGTCGTGATGCGCATAGAGCAGCACGGTGGGCGCACCGGCGGGAGCCGGGTGGTGTGCGATGACCGCGGGCGCACCGCCCTCGCTGACGATCCGCACGTCGGGAAAACCGGCCTCCGACAACAGCTTCGCCACCGCCGCGGCACTGCGTGCCACCTCGTCGCGGCGGCCCGGATCGGCCCACACCGACTGGATGCGGACCAGATCCTCCAGATCCGACCGCACCGAGCCCAACACCTGCCGTACCCGCTGCGCGACATCAGTCATGCAGATGAGCGTAGTGCCGCACCGGAGCGGGCCTCTATTGAACTCACCCGACACAATAAGATAGATTGGCTATGCATCTGACTGTTCGCCGAACGGATCAGTCACTGTCGATGAGGATTCATGATGACCGAACACATGGGACGTCTACCCCGTGGTCTGGCCTGCCTGGGGTTCGCCGCGATCGTCGCGGCGCTGCCCGCCGCTGCGATCACCGGTCTCCCCGGCACCGGGGCGCCGACGTCGGTCGCCGGCCCGGACTGCGCCAACAGCAACAGTGGGTATGGCAACACCGGCTGCGGTAATTCCGGCAACGGCAACAGCGGGAACGGCAACTCGGGTAACGGCAACAGCGGCAACGGGAACTCCGGTGACGGCAACAGCGGCAACGGCAATTCCGGTGACGCGAACGGCCCCTGGAACTGGAGCGGCTGGGACTGGCGCGGCTGATCCCCCGCGCCGGGCCCCGCGAGCGACCGCAAAATGCCGGGAAAATACGGCGTGTCGGCGTACAGACACGGTCGCTCGCGGAGAAGGGCTACAGCTCCTCGATGATGGCGACCGCGGCGGCGGTGTCGGCCTCGTGCGTCAGCGACACGTGGATCGTCACGCTCTCCAGGTGCTTGGCGATCTCGCCGGACAACCGCACCTTGGGCCGCCCCCACATATCGGTCACCACCTCGATATCGCGGTGGATCCCCTCGGGTAGCGCCGGGCGCTTGGAGAACCGCGAGCCCGACCATGCCTTGATCACGGCCTCCTTGGCCGCCCACCGAGCCGCCAGGTGCCGGGCCGCCGACGAACTCTTGTCCGCGGCGTCCCGGCGCTCACCCGGCGTGAACGTCTCGGCGAAAACCGTTCCCGGCCGGTCCACCTGCTCGGCGAATTCGGGGATGGAAACGAGATCGATGCCTACTCCGACTATTGCCATGAAGGAACGCTAACTCACCTTATCTGCTCGTCGCGCAAGCGCTCACCGCACATAGAGATCGTCATCGCCGAGCCTGGCGTCCAGGTCCAGCAGCATCGCCGCTTCCTGACGTTTCTCCGGCGAATCGTGGTCGAAACGGCGGTCGGCAGGCTTCTCGTACATCGACCGCCCACCGGCGATCGCCGAAGCCAGCCGGCGCTGACCGGCCAGCGTGCGCTGCTCGGCCCGCTTGCGGTAGCTCTCCCGCTCGGCCGGGTCCAGTGCCGCGACGAACGCCTCCGGATGCACCAGCGCGACCAGACCCGATACGTGACCGAACCCGAGGCTGGTGACCAGACCGGCCTTGAGCGGGAACTTCCCGCGCAGGTCGAGGGCCTCACGCACCCAGACGAAGTGGCCGGAGGTGGCCAACTCGTCGTCGACGCAGTCCAGGCTGCGGTTCGGCGGAATGACACCGTCGCGCAGGATCTGGCACAGACCCATCATCTGGAACACCGCCGCACCGCCCTTGGCGTGCCCGGTCAGCGTCTTCTGGCTGACGATGAACATCGGCGCACCCGGCGACCGGCCCATCGAATCGGCCAGCCGCTCATGCAGTTCGGTCTCGTTGGGATCGTTGGCCAGCGTCGAGGTGTCGTGCTTGGAGATCACCGCGATGTCGTCGGCGCCGACGCCCAGTTTGGCCAGCGAGCGCGACAATGCCGAATCCTTGCCGCCGCGACCGGCGCCCAGCGCGCCGAGCCCGGGCGCCGGGATCGAGGTGTGCACACCGTCGGCGAAGCTCTGCGCATAGCCGACCACCGCCAGCACCGGCAGCCCCATCCTGGCGGCCAGGTCACCGCGGGCCAGCAGGATGGTGCCGCCGCCCTGGGCTTCCAGGAACCCGAGCCTGCGCCGGTCGTTGGCGCGGGAGAACTTCGAATCGCTGATCCCCTTGGCCCGCATCATCTCGGTGTCGGCGGTGGCCGCCATGTCACCGAAGCCGATGATGGCTTCCAGGGTCAGATCGTCGAAGCCGCCCGCGATCACCAGATCGGCTTTGCCGAGCCGGATCTTGTCCATCCCCTCCTCGACCGAGACGGCCGCGGTGGCGCAGGCGCCGACCGGGTGGACCATCGCGCCGTAACCGCCGACGTAGCTCTGCATGACATGTGCCGCAACGACGTTGGGCAGCACCTCCTGCAGGATGTCGTTGGGCTTGGCCCGGCCAAGCAGGTTGCCGTGGTACATGGTCTGCATCGAGGTCATGCCACCCATGCCGGTGCCCTGCGTGGAGGCCACCAGGCTCGGGTGCACCCAGCGCATCAGCTCGGTCGGGGTGAAGCCCGAGGACAGGAACGCGTCCACGGTCGCCACGATGTTCCACAGCGCCACCCGGTCGATCGAGCCGGCCATGTCCGGGGTGATACCCCACACCGTCGGATCGAACCCGGTCGGGATCTGCGCGCCCACCGTGCGCGACAGCCTGGTCTTGCGCGGGACCCGGATCTCGGTGCCCGCCTTACGGATCACCTCCCAGTCGCCGGAGTCCGGAACCGGCCGGGCCACGGTGTGCTCGGGGTCGAAGGACACGAACGCCCGGGCGTCGGCCTCGCTGGACACCACGAACGAGAAGTCCTTGTCCAGGAACACACTGACCAGCAGCGGTGAGGCGTGATCGGGGTCGATCGCGCCGTCGTCCACGAACTCCCGGATACCGCACCGCTCCACCACGGCGTCGTGGTAGCGCTCCACGATCTCGGCCTCGGGCACCAGCTCACCGGTTTCGGTGTCGTACCAGCCGGCCTTGGGATCGTCCTCCCACTTGACCAGACCGGTGGTCCAGGCGAGCTCCAGGACGCCTGCCGCCGACAACTCGCCGGAGACCTCCATCTCGAAGCGGGTCCGCGACGAGCCGTACGGGCCGAGTTCGGCACCACCGACGATGACGACCAGGTCGGCCGGGTCGACGTCGAGGTCGCCGAACTCCGGCGCGGGAGCCGGATCGTACCCGCGGGGCGGGGACGGCAGCGCCGGGATGGTACCGGAAGCACCCTCTTCCTCTTCGGAATCGGCTGCGGCACTTGACATGTCCTCACGAGCCTTGGCGGCCAGCTCGGCCATGTCGAGCTTGATGTCGCCGAGCCCGCCGGTCAGATCGACCTTGATCGGCGCGCCGGCCGCGGCCACCTTGGATTCCACCGTGCACAGGTCGAGCAGCATCGCCGCCATCTCGGCACTGGTGTAGGTGGTGACACCGGCCTCCTCGACCGCGCTGACGATGGCGTCGTTGTGCCCCATCAGTCCGGTGCCCTTGGTCCAGCCGATCAGCGCGTGCGCCAGGCTGACCCGCTCGGCCCAGGACGATTCGGCGCTCCAACGGTTCACCAGCGCGTCGAGCGCGGACTTGGATTCGCCGTAGGCGCCGTCGCCACCGAACATGCCGCGGTTGGGCGAACCGGGCAGCACCACGTGCAGGCGTGAGGCGATATCGCGCTCGGCCCCGATCGTGGACAGCCCGCCGATGAGCCGCTGCACGGCCCACAGCAGCACCTTCATCTCCATCTCGGACCGCGAGCCCGCCTCCGAGAGGTCCCCGGCCACGCGCGGCGCGGCGAACGGGAACAGCAGGGTGGGGGTCTGCGCGTCCTTGAGGTGGATGGATTGCGGCCCAAGGCTTTCGACCTGCTCGGTGCCCACCCATTCGACCAGCTTGTCGATATCGGAGTAGGACGCCATGTTGGCCGGGACCACCCACAGTGTGGCGCCGAACCGCGCGTTGTCGCGGTAGAGCTGCTTGTAGAACGCCAACCGGTCGTCGTCAAGGCGCGAGGTGGTGGCGACCACGGTCGCGCCGCCATCGAGCAACTGCCCGACGACCGCCGAGGCGATCGAACCCTTCGACGCACCGGTGACCACCGCGACCTCGTCGGAATACCGGCCGGTTCCGGGATTCTCGGCCCCGGCCGCGATCCGGCCGAACAGCGATGCGTGCACGTTGCGGCCCGCGGCCAGTGCCTTGCCCTGCCACCAATTGGCCTGGGTGGCAACCGCATGCCCGGCGCCTTCGAACCGCTCCGACAGCCGCGGCCACTGCGCGTCGACCTCGTCCTCGTCCGACAGCCACAGCGTGACCAGATCCTCGCGGGCGCTGGCCCACCGGTCGTCGAACACCACGGCCTTGCGGGCGTCGAACGCCGGCGCCACCAGTCGCGGCCAGTCCGAACCGAGTTCGGAGCTGACCAGGTCGATCAGGTCGGCATCGGTCGCGGCCTCCGGCGCGCTGACCGGAGCATCCAAGCCGAGCTGACCCAGAATCGTGCGGGCCGCGTTGGCCAGCACCCCGTCGCGTCCGGTGACCGTCTCGGCGAACTCACTGAGTGCGGCCGAATCCACCACGCCGCCGCCCGCACCGCCGGCCGACGGCAGCGACACCGCCACCCCGTGCCGTGCCGCGACGGCGGCCACCGCGCCGTCGATCGCCTTGTCGACGCCTGCCGCGTCGGCGAGGGCGCCCGCGTGCAGGTCGCCCAGGTCCCCACCGCGGACGCTGCTGCCCTCACGGGTTCCCAGCGCGACCTCGACGGTGACGTGCTTGGCCCAGCCGGGGCCGAGCTCCCAGGTCTTGGTGACCCGCTCGGTGATGTAGGCCGGACGCTTACCGGACGGGCCGAACACGGTGCGCAACTGATCGTTGATCGCGTCCGAGAGCACCGGACCGTACGGCTTGTAGGTGCGGGCCAGCTTGCTCACCTGCCCCTTGAGCCCACCCAGATCGGCTTCCGCGGCACCGTCGATGGCGCCGAGGTTCAGCTCGGAACCGAGGTCGACGAGCAATTGGTTGCGCCGCGAGGACGCACCGTCGGTGATCGACTCGATCGAGTCCAGTGCCTCGATCTGGTCGATGCGCATCTTGGCGCTCAGCGCGATGAGCGCCACCGTGGCATCGGCCGCGTCGAACGTGATGTCCTCGGGCCGTGGGCCACCCGACGGAGCGGCCGGTGCGGCCGCCGCCGCGGGCGCTGCCTCCGCGGCGGGTGTCACGGGAGCCTCCTCCACGTCCGGCTCCGGTTCCGGATCGGTGTCGGTGGCGAACAGCACCGCGGCGTCCCGCTCGGAGTTGAGCACCTCGACGGTGCTGTGCGAGTACTCGGGCAGCTTGAGCGTGTTGGTCGCCAGACCGGCCACCGTCGGGGCCGACTTCACGCCGATCTCGACGAACCGCTCGACCCCGAGGCCGCCCGCGGCCTCCTCGATGAACAGCAGGTCCTGGGTCTCGATCCAGCGCACCGGGCTGGCGAACTGCCAGGCCAGCAGCTCGATGACGATCCTGCGGCACAACTCCTTCGGCTTCTCGTTACGCCAGGTGTCGTAGTCGGCGAGGATCTCGTCGAGCGGCTCGGCAGGCACCAGATCGCGGATCTCCTGCACGAAGTCGCGGTCCAGCGTGAACGGCCGTGGCACCAGGTTCGGGATGTACTTGCCGATGATCAGCTCGGGATCCTTGTCCCGCGGCATGACCCGCTCCAGGCTGCGCCGGAAGTCGTCCACGCCGACCCGCAGAACGCTGGAGTGGAACGGCACGTCGATGCCGGGCACTAGGATGAACGACCGTCGGCCGCCGCTGATCTCGCGACGCCGCTCGACCTCCTCCTCGAGCGCCTCGAGGCCGCGCACGGTGCCCGCGATCGCGTACTGCGAACCCCGCAGGTTGAAGTTCACGATCTCTAGAAACTCTCCAGTGTTCGCCGCGATATCCGCGACGAAGCTCTTGACGTCGGCGTCGTCGAGGTCGATCTGCGACGGCCGGATCGCGGCCAGCCGGTAGTTCGACCGGCCGAGTTCGTCGCGCGGGACGATGTCGTGCATCTTGCTGCCGCGGTGGAACACCACCTCCAGCAGCGCCTCCAGTTCGTAAACCCCCGACACGCAGGCCAGCGCGGTGTACTCGCCGACGGAGTGCCCGCAGGCGATCGCGCCCTCGACGAACGCGCCCTGCTCACGCATCTCGGCCACCTGGGCCGCCGCCACCGTGGCCATCGCCACCTGGGTGAACTGCGTCAGGTACAGCACGCCCTCGGGGTGCTGGTAATGCACACCGGAGGCGATCAGGCTGGTGGGGTTGTCCCGCACGACGTGCAGCACCGAGAAGCCGAGCGTCTCGCGGGTGAACTTGTCCGCCGAATCCCAGACCTTGCGGGCGGCCTTCGAGCGGGCCCGGACCTCCATGCCCATGCCCTTGTGCTGAATGCCCTGGCCGGGGAACGCATAGACGGTCTTCGGGGCGGCCAGCCGGGCGGTCGCCGACATGACGAGCTCACCCTTGACCTTCGCCGAAACCTCAAGAACCTCGGCGCCGACGTCGATTCCGACCCGGTCGACGCGGAAGTCGACCTCGTCGCCCGGCAGCACCATGCCGAGGAAGCGCGCGGTCCAGCCGACCAGCTTGGCCGGCGGAACCGGCTTCCCGTCGGTGGCGGTGAGGACGTGCTGGGCCGCGGCCGACAGCCACATGCCGTGCACGATCGGGCTTTCCAGGCCGGCCAGCAGGGCGGCCGCCCGGTCGGTGTGGATCGGGTTGTGGTCACCGGACACCACGGCGAACGGCCGCATGTCGACCGGTGCGCCGACGGCGATATCGCGCCGACGCCGCCGCGGGGTGTCGGTGGCGTTGTCGGAGATCGCGCCGCCGGCCCGCACCGGATCGGTCAGCTCGGCGGCACCGGTGCGGCCGCGGATCGCGAACCGCTCCTCGAGCCTGGCCAGCTCGGTGCCGTCGAGCGTGCTGACGACGACCGAAACCGGGACAACGCGCCCGACCTCGGTGTCGACGGCGGCCGAAGCCGTTGCGGTGACGGTGAGTTCGGCGTGCTCGGTGGGAAGCGGGGCCAGCAGCTGCGCCGCGTGATCCAGGTGCACCAGGCTCAGCAGGCCCTCGACCACCGGGAAGCCGTCGTCGGTGGCCGCCGATCCGATCGCCGAGAACACCGCGGGCCAGCACCGGCCGACCAGCGCGTCGGGCACCACGGTCAGCGTCGGCGCCAGCGGGGCCCCGAAGGTGGCGGTGACGCCGGTGTGGTCGGCGACCTTCTCCGGGTCCCATGCGACGGTGACGGTGGCGGTGCCGTCGACGACGGGCGCAAGAGCGCCGGGGCCGTCGGCACCGGCCGCGATGGCGAGCACCGAGCGCATCGCGGTCGAGGCGTCCTCGACCGACACCACGGGGGCGCCGCCGCCCTGGACCGCCTCGGTCAGGGTGAACGGAATCTCGATCCAGGTGCCCGACAGCGGCACCGAGAGCACCACCCGGGACTCGTCGACGACCTCGAGCCGGGCGCCGGTGGAAGCGTTGGTGGCGGAACGTTTTTCGGCGCCGTCATGGCCATCGTGCACCTGCCAGTCGGCGGTTGCGGCGATGCGGTGCACCGGGTTGATCGCGATGCGGCCCGCCCACAGCACGTCGGGGGCGTCGAGCAGCACGGCCAGCGGGCCGGTCACATCGCCGCGGCCCTGCCTGCGCGCGCGCACGTCCACCGGCTCGGCGCCGGTGGCCAGCACCTCGTCGACCGCGGCCTGCTCGAAGCGGTCCAGCAGTTCACCGACCGGCTCGTCGACCCGGGTGATCCCGGCGACCGCCTCGGTGCCGGGGATGACACACACCTGGTCGGCGGCGTAGCGGGCGTCGTGGGCCTGCCACAGCGAGTCACTGCGCCACCAGCGGCGCACGTCCTTGTCGATGACCGGGACGAAGTTGACCGGCTTGCCAAGGGTCTTGCACAGCTCGACGAAGAACGGCACATCGGCGGGGTGCAGCGGCACCGACGCGGCATCCGGGTAGGCGCCGACCAGCGCGGCCAGCGCGCCCTTGGGATCCTCCAGCAGGTCCGCGTCGGCGAAGAGGGTGTCGATCGGGCCGAAATCCTGTGCGTGCAAACGCGCTTCGGCGCGCTGGAGCATCTGTTCGAAGCGGTCCCGCCAGGTGATGTCCAGCCACGGCGAATGATCGCGCTTGGTGTCGGCGGTGCTGTCGCCGTCGCCGATGGCCAACTCGACGTAGCGGCGCAGCCACTGCAGGTAGGTCATCTCGGCGACGTCGCCGAAGTACGGTTTGGCCGTATCGGCCATGGCGGCGATGATCTCGTCGCGGCGGGCCGCGACCGCGTCCCCGTCACCGGCGACCTCGTCGAGCAGCCTGCCGCAGCGCGATGCGGTGTTGTCGATCTCGTGGATGTCGGCACCGAGCTGGCTGCGCCCGGAAGCCATACCGCCCGAGGCCTTCCCGGCACCCACCCAGTCCCCGGTGCCCTGGGTTTCCACCAGCAGCTGCTTGACCTGCGGGCTGGTGGTGGCCTCCAGGGTGGCCATCGCGGCGGTGCCGACCAGGATGCCGTCGATCGGCATCAGCGGGTAGCCGTGGGTCGCCGACCACTGACCGGACAGATACTGCGCGGACCGCTCCGGGGTGCCGATGCCGCCGCCGACGCAGATCGTGATGTTGGACCGCGACCGCAGCTCGGAGTAGGTGGCCAGCAGCAGGTCGTCGAGATCCTCCCAGGAGTGGTGGCCACCGGCGCGGCCACCCTCGATGTGCGCGATGACCGGTTTGGTGGGCACCTCGGCGGCGATCCGGATGACCGAGCGGATCTGCTCGACCGTGCCCGGTTTGAACACCACGTGGCTGATCCCGATGTCGTTGAGTTCGCCGATCAGCTCGACGGCCTCTTCGAGATCGGGAATGCCCGCGCTGACGATGACCCCGTCGATCGGGGCACCGGACTGGCGGGCCCGCTGCACCAGGCGCTTGCCGCCGACCTGCAGCTTCCACAGGTAGGGGTCCAGGAACAGGGTGTTGAACTGGATCGAACGGCCCGGCTCCAGCAGCGTTTCGAGCTCGGCGATGCGGTCGTTGAAGATCTGTTCGGTGACCTGGCCGCCGCCGGCGAGCTCGGCCCAGTGGCCGGCGTTGGCGGCCGCGGCGACGATCTTGGCGTCCACCGTCGTCGGGGTCATCCCGGCGAGCAGGATCGGTGAGCGTCCGGTCAGCCGGGTGAACTTGGTCTCCAGCTTGACCGAACCGCCCGGCAGACGCACCGCGGTCGGGGCGTAGCTGGACCAGGGCCGGGCCACCTCGGGCACCGCGCCGATGGTGAACAGGTTGCGCTGGCCGCCACGGGTGGCGGCGGGCACGATGCCGATGCCGAGGCCGCGGATCACCGGCGCGGTCAGCCGGGTCAGGATGTCGCCGGGCCCGAGGTCCAGGATCCACCGGGCGCCGGCCTCGTGCAGATCGGAGATCTCGTCGACCCAGTCGACCTGGCTGACCAGGATCGCCTCGGTCAGCTCCCTGGCGAGCTGCACGTCGAGGCCGACCGCCTCGGCCCAGCGGCCGACGATGTCGACGCCGTCGGACAGCCGTGGGGTGTGGAAACCGACCTCGACCTGCACCGGGTCGAAGACGGGCGCGAAAACCGCGCCGCCGCGGACTTTGCTCTTGCGCTCGGCTTCTTCCTTCTCAGCGATCTGGGTGCAGTACAGCTCGAACCGGGACAGCTGCTCGGGCGTGCCGGTGATGACCACCGAGCGCCTGCCGTTGCGGATCGACAACACCGGCGGCAGCACGGTGCGGACATCGGCCGAGAACTCTTCGAGCAGCTCGTAGATGCGCTCGGGCTCGGCGTTGGTGATCGACAGCATCGGCGGCCGGTCGCCGAGCACGGTGATCCCGCGCCGCCGGGCCACCAGCGTGCCCGCGGCACCGATCAGCTGGGCGAGCGCCAGCAGCTCGACGTCCCTGGCGCCCTTGGCGGCCAGCGCTTGAACGCCCAGCACGCCCTGTGAGTGGCCCGCGACGGCCACCGGCGGGGTGGCGACCAGATCCATGCCCTGACGCGCGAGCGCGCGCACAGCCGCGATCTGGGTGAGCAGCACGCCGGGCACCGACACCGCGGCCGAGGTCAGCTGCTTGGCCGACGGCACGGGTTCCTCCGCGGCGAGCGCGCGCACCCATTGCAATGGCTCGAAGCCGATCGGGCGGACCACGACCAGCTCGGCGGCGACGGGCTCCAGCAGCAGCTCGGCCTCGCCGGCCAGGGTCGCCAGGTCGGTCTCGATCCCGGCCGAGGACACCAGCTCTTCGAGGGTCTCCAGCCAGGCGCTGCCCTGGCCTCCGAAAGCGACGGCATACGGTTCGCCGGCGCTGAGCCGGTCGACGAGGGCATGCGGGGAGTCGGCCGGCTTGCCGTCAGATCCGGACTCGCCGTTCCATCCTGCGGATACCCGGTCGTCTTCGTAGATGGTCACTGGCGCTCTGTCTCCTCGTGCTGCTCGTCTGCTCTCGTCTGTGCTCGCGGGTGGCTGTCGCGTCTGTGCGTCGGGTGCCGCGTTGTCTGGGGCCGGCACCTCGGGGGCCTGCTCCTCCCCCGGGCATCGGGCCACCGGCGATTCAGCGTCGAATCCGGCAGGGCTGCGGTTCCTCGATGTGGTCTCCGGTCGTTGCGCGCGCGCAGCTCTGCCGTACTAAGAGTGGCATAAGAGTTGACCGGCGGTTTCCGGCCCGATCGGTTACTGATGAGTTCTACGCACGGGTAACCGTCGGCAACGTAACACCCCGCCGATCGGCGATCCGAACCAATCCGGACAAACGTCCTGCATGTAGGTGGTTACGGTCGAGTAGCTACAACACTGCAGATCAAAGCAGCATTGTTATCGAATCGTTATCGTGATTTTCCACTCGCTCCGACGCCCCCGGCGGCCGGCGCCGGAGTCGACAGGTGAGCCGGATTTGTCCAGCGAACGGTACCGGTTCCGGCGGAAAGTTTGCTGACTGTACTTACTACTCAGTAATGTTTCGGTGCTCACGGGGGCGGCGACGCCGGATTCGCGACGCCATACCGCGGGGGTGACGCCCGAACGCGACGCCGGAATGGGCCTGCGGAGCCGCCGTGGAATTCATACGATGAGCCATGCCTTCTGCGATCACGGGCGGCGGCGGGTACCGATTGCGGGCACCGATCCGACGATGAAAGCCCCTGCCGGATATGCCGGATTCGCCCTCGCCGCATGCGCGACGCTGGTGGCGGCCTGCACCGGCCCACAACAGCCCCCGGGCGGCGCCCCGCCCGAGCTGAAACCACCGAGCACGCTCGGCGACGGCGAGGGACAGCTGAACCTGGTCGCGTGGGCGGGCTATGCCGAGGACGGGTCCCATGACAAGGCCGTCGACTGGGTCACCCCTTTCGAGGCGCGGACCGGCTGCCAGGTCAACGTCGAGGTCGGCAACACCTCCGACGAGATGGTGCGGCTCATGCGCAGCGGCCGGTACGACGGCATGTCGGCGTCCGGGGACGCCACCTTGCGACTGATCTACGCCGGCGACGTCGCGCCGGTGAACACCGACCTGGTTCCCAACTACGAGACGATCTCGTCGTTCCTCAAGGACCAGCCGTGGAACTCCGTCGGCGGCCAGATGTACGGCATCCCGCACGGCTGGGGCGCCAATCTGCTGATGTACAACGTCAACGTCGTGCGCGATGCGCCCAATTCATGGGCCGCCGTGTTCGACGACGCGGGCAAATACCCGGGCCGGGTCACGGCCTACGACTCCCCCATCTACATCGCCGACGCCGCGCTGTATCTCTCCAAGACCGAACCCGATCTCGGTATCACCGACCCGTATTCGCTGACCTCCGAACAACTCGATGCCGCGACCGAATTGCTCAAGGCGCAACGGGTGAACATCGGCGAATACTGGTCGGACTACACCACGGAGGTGCGGGCATTCGAATCCGGCACCGCGGTGATCGGGACCAGCTGGCAGGTGATCGCCAACACCATCGGTGCCGACAACAAGGTCCAGGTCAACACCGTGCTGCCCAAAGAAGGCTCGACCGGCTGGTCGGACACCTGGATGGTGTCGTCGAAGGCCACCCATCCGAACTGCATGTACGAGTGGATGGACTGGATCACCGCACCGGAGATCAATGCCCAGGTCGCCGAGTACTTCGGGGAGGCGCCCGCGCAGGCCGAGGCCTGCGTCCACACCAGCCAGAAAGACTTCTGCGACATCTACCACGCGACCGACGCCGAGTTCGCCGACCGGATCCACTACTGGACCACCCCGCAGACGAAATGCGTCGACGGCAGCGGCGAGGACTGCACGGCCTACAGCGAGTGGGTCGACAGGTGGCGGCAGATCAAGGGTTGAGCCGCCGCGTCACCGCCCGCTCGAAGCGGCCGGAGACGACGGCGCCGGCGAGCGCGGCACCATCGGCCCGCGCCGCATCCTGCCCGAGTGCGGCGATCGCCAGGCCGGCCAGATCGTCGACGGCGGCCGCGGTCGATCTGGCGACCCGGACCACGGTGTGCACGCAGCGGGGCTGATCGGCGGCGTCGGCGACCATCGGGCCCAGCCTGGGGTCGGTCATCATCACGGTGTCGTCGACGATGCCGGCAAGACCGAGTTCGACCAGCGCCCGCGCGTCGTCGGCCCCGGCGTCGATGTCGAGGGCGAACGTCTGCGCGGCCGGGCCCATCGTCCCGATGCCGAGGATGTCGGCGAGGTCGCGGCCCCGGCGCAGAGCGGTGAAGAACTCGGCAATGTGCGCCGAACTGAAGCCCTTGGCCAGTAGCTGGCTGATCGCTTTCAACTGCTCGAGGTGCGGCTCGCCGTAGTAGGCCGAACGCCCGACGCGGCGCGGCGGGTCCAGCAGACCGCGCTCGCGGTACGCGCGGATGTTGCGGGCGCTGACACCCGACAGCCGTGCGAGGTCTTCGAGGCGGTACTCAGTCAATCTGAGGCCCTCCGTGTCGGCTGGGACCGACATCCATACCGACACCCCTCCCTTTATGGATCCGTGGGAGCGAATTTACCAGGACTTTGAAATATCGCCCGACGAGTCGCTCCGACTATGCGTTATCTGCAAGTATGCCGAAATCTGAGCGTCAGGTCGAACGCGACGCTTCGATTTCAGCCAACTCCCCGATCCGGCGGCCACCGCCGCGGTGAGAGAGTTCACCCTGTCCGGATTGGATCTGCGGGCCGTCGGTGGGCGACGATGGACCAGGACTTCGAGACAATCTGATCAGCGAAAGGCTCCGCGTGCGCCCCTGGATCGTCTGGGCCACCGGACTACTCGCCTACATCGTCGCGGTGCTCGACCGCACCACCCTCGGGGTGTCCGGGCTGCAGGCCGCCGACAGGTTTGCCGCCAACCCGAGCGTGCTGTCGACGTTCGTCGTCCTCCAGGTGATCGTCTACGCGGCGGCCCAGGTGCCGGCCGGAGTCCTGCTGGACCGGTTCGGGTCCCGGGTGCTCATCGTCTGCGGTGCCGCGCTGATGGCGACCGGGCAACTCGTGCTGGCACTCAGTGAATCGCTGCCCGCGGCACTCGCCGCCCGCGCCATCGTCGGCCTCGGCGATGCGATGACCTTCATCTCGGTGCTGCGGCTGGTCCCACACTGGTTCAAACCCGCGCAGGTCCCGCTGCTGACCCAGCTGACCGGTATCTGCGGTCAGCTCGGCCAGGTGTTGTCGGCGGTGCCGTTCCTGGCCCTGCTCACCGGGGCCGGTTGGACGCCCGCCTACCTGTCGGTCGCCGCGTTCGGTGTGCTGGCGATGGCGCTGGCCGCCGCCGTGGTCCGCAACACGCCGCACGGCCGGGTGGTGAGCTCGGAGTCCACCAGCGTCCACGACATCCTGGTCAGCGTGAAGACCGTCTGGCTGCGTCCGGGCACCCGGCTGGGATTCTTCACCCACATGGGTACCCAGTTCTCGGTAACGGTCTTCGCGCTGATGTGGGGCGTTCCCTATCTGACTGTGGCACAGGGGCTTTCGACGACAGCGGCGGGTTCGCTGCTGACCGTCTCGGTGCTGACGGCCATCTCGGCGGGCATCGTCATCGGCGTCTTCACCGGGCGTCACCCGCATCGCAGGTCACGCCTGGTGCTGGCGATCATCGCGAGCAATGCGCTGATCTGGACCGCGGTGCTGGCGTTGCCGGGCCGGGCACCGCTGTGGCTGCTGGTGATCCTGGTGGTGGTGATCTCGGTCGGCGGCCCGGGTTCGATGGTGGGATTCGACTTCGCCCGCACGTTCAATCCGAGCGCCACCCTCGGAACGGCCCAGGGCATGGTGAACATGGGCGGATTCCTGGCCGCGCTGCTGGTCATGCAGGCCATGGGGGTGATCCTGTCCCACGCGGGCAGCTACTCGTCGGAATCGTTCCGGCTGGCCTGGGCGGTGCAGTACGCCGTGTGGATCCTTGGCACCGGCGGAATCCTGATCACCCGCCGCAAGGCCCGGCGGGTGATGCGCGACGAACAGGAGCGCATGCTGCTCGAGGGGTTCGAGGCTCACCCCTCGCGCTGAGCGGCCAGCCTCCGGGCCACGATCACGCCGGCATGCCGATGCCCGACGACCTCGAAGCCGACGACCACGACCAGGGGCGCGGCCGTCACCACCAGCAGGCACAGCGGCACCGAGATTCCGGCGGCCGCCATGGCGATCGCCGCGGCCAGCGCGACGGCGGCGGCGACCAGCAGCGCCGTGTGGAACAGGTCGATGTCGCCCGCCAGCAGCGAGTAGATGACGAACATCGACAGGATGTAGGTGGCCACCGGGACGGCGACCGCGAGCACGGTGGCCACCGCACCGAGGTGGGAATGATGCTCGATGTAGTAGGCCGCCACATGCAGCCCGGCCCCGGTCGCCACGATCGACGCGTACACCAGCAGATGCAGATATCCGTACCAGAACGACAGCCTGCGGTGCGCGTGCAGCAGTTCGGCGGCGGGCACCAGGAAGTACACCCACCACATCCCGAAGGTCAGCCCGGTGCCCGCGACCACGAGCAGGATCGCATCGGTGCTCCAGCCGTGTTCGCCGACCGCGGCGGTCAGCGACGCCACGGTGCCGACCACCCCCTCGCCGAGCGCGATGATCGTGAGCAACCCGTACCGTTCGGCGATGTGGTGGGCATGCCACGGGGTGCCGTCCCCGCGGCGCTCGGCGAGCAGCGGGCCGGACACCTCGACCACCACCAGGACCACCGCGGTGAGGAAGAAAACCAGCACCGAGGTGCTCGCGAAAATCTGGACAATCCAGCCGATCTGGGCGACGGTGATGGCACCCGCGTAGGTCAGACACGCCGACCGGTGCCGCGGGTCCTGCCCGGCCGCCCGGAGCCACTGCGCCACCATGGCGATGCGCATGACGACGTAACCGGCCACCAGCACGGTGTTGTCGACGTGGCCGCCGTGTTCGACCGAGGCGAACATCTGCGGCAGACCGAGCGCCAGCACGATGACGCCGACCATCTGCAGCATGGTCGTCACCCGGTACACCCAGTCGTCGGTGTCGAAGGCCGAGGCGAACCAGGTGAAGTTCATCCAGGCCCACCAG
The DNA here is from genome assembly GCF_053588415.1 of Mycobacterium sp. NPDC003449. Lineage (NCBI taxonomy): Bacteria > Bacillati > Actinomycetota > Actinomycetes > Mycobacteriales > Mycobacteriaceae > Mycobacterium > Mycobacterium sp. NPDC003449. The sequence continues at coordinate 38,939 of NZ_JBSFPX010000014.1, read as the reverse complement.
ATCGCGAACACCGCGAATCCGAAGCCGACCAGGCCGGCCCCGATATGCCCCTCGGCCATCAGGTGGGAGAGCTGAGATGCCGCGACGCCGAAGGCGATCACGAACGTGAGATCGAACAGCAGCTCCAGCGGGGTGGCCACCCGGTGCTGTTCATGCGGATCGCGGCCGGACATCCGGCTGAGCCGATGCGCCCGCAACGGGAGTCCCGGTTCGCTGTCCTTCACCCTGGTGTGTCCTTTCCCGATCCGGCCCGGTGGTCGCGACGTTCCGCCACACACACAACCGCTCTATTTCACCGCACCGCGGGCCGGGGCACAGCGTTGCGGCCGGATCCGGCGGTGGGTAGGTGGCAACGCAGTTCGGGCTGAACCTCCCGGGTGAGTTCGCCGTATATCGAGACATGGAGCCGTTTGTCTTACCGCCGTGCCGGTCCGAACGTGACCGTTACGGCGCGCTGAGACGGACCGTGCGATGACCGCGCTGGTGGTGACCGGGGTGTCGATAGGCCTCGCGCTCACCGCGGTGGGTCTCTACGAATTGCAGGCCCGCCTGGAGCGCTGGGACTGGGACCGGCACGCGGAGGACTGAGGGCGGCTCACACCGGGTCGAATGTGGAGATCAACCAGTTGCCCTCGACCCTGGTCAAACCCACCTTGACACTGCTGGCCGCAAACGCCCCGTCCGGGTTCTCCTGGCTGGTCGTGGTCTGGTTGATGAACAGCAGCACCACCGCGGAGTCCGGTTTGAGTTCGGATACCGCGCCGTTGACGACCTTGGCGGTCGTCTTCACCTGTTTCTGCTGGGCGGCCGGTGTGACCACCTTGGTGGTGAAATCGGTGTAGTACGACAGGAAATCGCCGGTCAGGTGCGACTTGGCGTTGGCGAAGTCCTTGTCCAGGCTTTCCGGCGCGTAGGACAGCAGCGCCACGGTGCCGTCGGTGGCCGCCTTGACCGCGATCTGCTGTGCCGCCGCATCGACCTGCCGATCCGGCCGGTACTGGGTGAAGTACAGGACGGCGGTCACCGCGGCCGCGGCCACCAGCGCCACCGCGAGCAGGATCGGGATCAGCCTGGTCTTGCCGAGCACCGGAGTCCTGGCGGCCCCGGTCTCGGTCACCGGTTCGCCGCCGGCCTCGGGTGCCTCGGTGTCGGCCGCCGTCGCGATCGGTTCGTCGGCCGGATTCTCGACGAGTTCGGCGTCGCTGCGTTCCCCGGTCATGGCACGAACTCGACTTTCGACATCTTGAGCTGATCGCCGTCACGGACGACGGTCACACTCAGCCGCCAGTTCCTGGGGTCCTGTTTGGCCCCGGCGGCGTTGGTGATCTCTGAGCTGGCGGCGACGAGCACGACCGCGGAGTCGTCTTTCATCGATTCGACCGCCGTGGCGTTCACGGTGGCCTTGGTGACCACCTTCGACGTCTCGGCCACCTTGGTGAAGTCGGCCGCCGACGCCTCGAAGTCCGCCCGGAAGTCTCCGGTCGAGCTGTCGATGATGCGCTGGACATCCTCTTTCGCGTGGTTGTAGTCCAGCGACATCAATGTCACGGCGCCCTGGCGCGCGGCCGCCGCGAACTCCGCGGTACGCCGTTGCTCAGCCTGGTTCTCCCGGTGCTGCCAGACCATCCAGCTGCTCGCCGCGAGCAGTGCCGCGATGACGAGGATGACGAGGCAGCCCGCCGCCAGCTTCACGTGCCGAGCCGCTATCCGTGGGCGCCGCCTGGTGTCGGCCGCCTGCTCTTCGGGGATATGTGCCTGCGGCTCGGACCCGATGTCCTCAGTCGGGCCGGGTTCCTCGGTGACCTCGGTGGTGACGTCGGTTGCCGCGGACTCGGTGATCTCACCGTCGCCGGCCTGCGCATCGGACGGTTCGTCGGCCTCGGGCAACCGGCGCGAGGCGGCCTGGTTGCGCAGGCGGACCGCGCGCGCCCTGGCCCGCGCGGCGACCGCGGCGGCCTCCGCCTCGTCGGCCTCGGCTTCGGCCTGTTCTGCCAGCGCGAGGGCATCGCTCGGCGACAGGTCGTCGTCAGCCACCTCGTCGCCGGTGGCGGGTATCGACTCGTCGCCGGTGGCGAGAATCGATGAAGAAGGCTTGCGGGAGGGCATGTCGACCTCCTTTTCCGGTGAGCAGCCTGCTTAATGAGAATCACGTTATCAGTTTTGGAAAGTGGGCCGACCATACATCGTTTGTTCCAAGCATTTACATGTGGTATTTCCTGCGGAAACGCTGTTTACACGCTGTGACGGGCACCGGTGCGGAGACGATCCTTCATCACCTTGCCCGTGGCGTTGAGGGGTAGCTCCTCGAGGAACTCCACATACCGCGGGACCTTGTAGCCGGCCATGCGCTCACGGCTCCAGGCAATCAGATCCTCGGCCGAAATGGAATCCCGACCCACCGTGCCACCCGGCTTGCGCACCACGAACGCCTTGCCGACCTGCCCGAGCCGATCGTCGTCGACGCCGATCACCGCGACCTGGGCGATATCGGGATGTTCCAGGAGGAACCCCTCGATCTCGGCCGGGTAGGCGTTGAATCCGCCCACGATGAACATGTCTTTCTTCCGCCCGACGATGCGCAACCGTCCGTTGGCGTCCAGCGAGCCGAGGTCGCCGGTGTGCAGCCAGCCGTCGGCATCGACGGCCTCCGCGGTAGCCGCCGGATCGTCGAAGTAGCCCTGCATGACGCTGTACCCCCGGACCAGGACCTCACCGTCATCGGCGACCCGGACCTCGATGCCGTCGCACGCGGTGCCCACCGTGGTGGCGATGTCGGTGAACGAGTCCCCGGGCCGGGACAGGGTCGCGGTGCCCGCCTCGGTGAGGCCGTAGCCGGTGGCCAGGGTCTGGAACGGCAGTTCCTCGTGGATCCGGCGCACCAGTTCGACCGGGATGTCGGCCGCACCGGTGACGCCGGCGCGCAGGGTCGCCAGTTTGGTCTTGTCGGCGATCTCCAGCAGCGAGTGATACAGCGTCGGCGGACCGGGGAGCATCGTGATGCGTTCGGCCGCAATGAGTTCTACGACGGTGTCGATATCGAACACCGGAACCGGCAGCACGGTCGCGCCACGGATCAGCGAGGCGATGCACCCCGCCTTGTAGCCGAAGGTGTGGAAGAACGGGTTGACGATCAGGTACCGGTCACCCTCGCGGAGGTCGGCCAGATCGCACCATTCGGCGTAGAGCCGCAGCGTCTGCGCGTGGTTCATCATCACCCCCTTGGGCCGCCCGGTGGTGCCCGAGGTGTAGATGATGTCGGCGATATCCGAGCCGTCCAGGCCGGCGGCCTCGAACGGCTTGCCGCAGGCCAGGAAATCCGATTTCAGCTCGATCGCAGGTACCCCCGGCGCCACCTCGAACGCCTGGCCGAGGAAACCTTGTTGCCGCAGAACGACTTTGGCTCCGCTGCGGCGGATCACGTCGGCGGCCTCCTCGGCCTTGAACCGGGCGTTGACCGGCACCACGACGGCACCACAGGTCAGTGCCCCGAACGCCGCGATCATCCACTCCGCGGAGTTCGGGGCCCAGATCGCGATCCGGTCACCGGCTTCGACGCCCAGCCCGTTGAACGCGCCCGCGGCGCGTCGCACCCGATCGGCCAGGTCGACGTAGGACAGCCGCAGCGGGCCGTCGACGACGGCTTCGGCGTCGCCGAACCGGTCCGCGGCGCTCAGGACCATCTCCGGGATGGTCCGCCACGACGGCACTGTTTCTTCGGCGCTGTTCCTCAACGGGCGCGGGCGGCCTAGGTCGTCACGAGGCGACCGAGGTTGCCGCCCATGATCTTCGCCTGGTCCTCGACGGCGAGGTGCTCGAGCGCCGTCACGTAGTGCGTCGGCTCGGCCAGCCCCTCCGGATGCGGCCAGTCCGAACCGTAGAGCACCTGGTCCACCCCGATCAGGTTGATCAGGTCGTCGATGCCCTCCTCGTAGAACGGGCTCACATAGATCCGGTTCTTGATCTCCTCGATCGGGTTGCCCACGAACGCTTCCGGCGCCTTCTTCCACACCTCGGCCATCGAGTCGAGCAGCGGGAACATCCATTTCGACCCGGCCTCGACGATGCCGACCTTGAGCTTGGGGTGCCGGAACAGCCCGCCGTGGATCACCCAGGAGGCCACGGCGTCCTGGATCGGGCGCCACTCGTTGAGGATCGACATGGCGTTGGTCTGGAACGGCAGCATCTCCTGCGCCGCGCCGTCCCATTCGGAGGTGTAGCGCGAGTACCCGCTGTCCGAGGAGTGCATGCCGACGAAGATGTCGTACTCGACGCACCGCTCCCAGAACGGGTCGAACTCGGGCAGCGCGAACGAACGCGGGCCGCGGAAGCCGGGGACCGGAGCCGGCCGGATCAGGATCGCGCGGGCGCCACGCTTGACCGCCCACTCCAGTTCCTCGATGGCCTTCTCCACGATCGGCAGGGTGATCACCGGGGTGGTGAAGATGCGGTTCTGGTAGTTGAAGCCCCACACCTCGTCGAGCCACTGGTTGAGGGCGTGGATGATCACGTGGATGGCGACCGGATCGTCGGACAGCCGCTCTTCGATCAGGCTGGCCAGCGTCGGGAACATCAGCGAGCGGTCGATGCCCAGCTCGTTCATCTTCTCCAGCCGCGGCTCGGGCTCGAAGAACGCCGGAATGGCGCGCATCGGCTCACCGAACAGCTCACGCTTGCTCTTCCCGTCGGGGTTGCCGAACTTGAAGTACTCCTCCCAGGCGCCCGGCTGAGCGACCACCGAGAAGGTGGGGTTGGGGATGTAGTTGCTGATCTGGCCCTTGAGCGCAATCTTGGTGCGGCCGTTGATCTCTACGTACTGGACGATGTCCTTGTACTCCTTGGGCAGGTACTTGGTCATCGCCTCTGGCGGCTCATACAGATGGTTGTCCGCGTCGAACAGCGGAAACGGAATGTCGACCCGGTGCGACAGTTGCCCCATTGAGATGCTCCTTTTCGGTTCTTGAGAATCATATTCTCATACGGCGAGGGCTGCAATATCCGCACGTATCCGGAACTTCTGCACCTTGCCGCTGGCCGTGCGCGGAAAATCGTGCCCATCGGGGATCTCGTGCAGTTCTTCCGGCCACTTCTGCCAGGCCATCCCGCTCCGGCGGAAGTGCTCGCGCACCTGTTCCAGGCTCGGCATGGCCCGGCCCGAGCGGATCCGCAGCACCGCGGCCACCCGCTCACCCAGCCGGGCATCGGCGGCGGCCACCACGGCCGCCTCGACCACCTCCGGCATCGCCAGCAGCACCTCTTCGACCTCGAGTGCGCTGATGTTCTCGCCGCCGCGGATGATCAGGTCGGCGGTGCGGTCGGTGATGGTCAGATAGCCGTCCTCGTCGAGGGCGCCGACATCGCCGGTGCGGTACCAGCCCTCGTCGTCGAAGGCCTTCGCGGTCAGCGCATCGTCGGTGTAACCCAGGCACAGGTCCGGTCCGCGGCTGAAGATCTCGCCGCCGGGACCCAGCCGGATCTCCACGCCCGGCCGCGGACAACCGTCCGTGTACAGCCTTTTGGCCTCGGGGGCGGACGGCGCCGAACCGGTGATCGACGGATGTTCGGTGCTGCCGTAGGACCGGAACACGAAGATCCCGAGGTCGGCCAGCCGGCGGGTCACCGCCGCCGGGACCGTCGACCCACCCAGGCCGACCGTGGTGATCCGGGCCAGATGGGCGTCGCTGAACTCCGGATGGTCCAGCAGGCTGGTGACGAAATACGGTGGGCCGCCGCCGATCGACAACCCGTCGCGCTCCATGAGCTCGAGGACCTTGCCCGGATCCCACACATCGCACAGATCGACGGGTGCGCCTTCCAGCACCGGGATGAGGAACGCCCCCACCATGCCGATGAAATGCCCGACCGGGGTCGCGGTGAGCTGCCTGCCCCGGTCCGGCGGATAGTTCTCCAGCAGCTGGCGGGTCTCGAAGCCCAGCGTCTGATGGCTGTGCACCACTCCCTTCGGATTGCGGGTGGTGCCCGAGGTGAAGGCGATCAGGGCGGGCGCCCCCGGATCGGTGGCGACCGTGCCGGCCATCGGCTGGTCGGCGAGCAGATCGTCGAAGGCGATGCACCCATGCCCGCTCTCGGCGGCCACCAGTCCGACGATCGGCACGTCGGCGCACAGATCAGGCTGGAAAGCCATGCGTCCGAAGCGTTCGGTGGTGATGAAGACCTTGGGTTGCGCGGTGGCCAGGATATGGTCGAGCTCGCGGCGTCCGTAGAAATGCACGATCGGCACGGTCACCGCACCGAGGAAGGCCGAGGCCCAGAACGCGGCCGCGGCCTCCATCCAGTTCGGCAGTTGCAGGGCCACCACGTCTCCTGGACCCACACCCCGCTCCCGCAACCCCGCGGCGAGCCGGCGCGCGGTCAGCTCGACATCGCGAAACGTCCCGGCATACGGCCGGGCCGCCGAGTGCACGTGGAATTCGGCGTCCGGGCTGGCCGCCAGCCCGTCGGCCAGCACCTGGCCGAGGGTTTCGGGAGTCCACCACCCTTCCTCGACATACCGTTTGGTCAGGTCAGGGGGGATGGCACGCACATCGGAGATGCTATTCTCATCTGGCAAGAATGCCAATACCGAAAGTGGAGAACGCCATGGTGGACCTGGAGCTCGACGGTGAATTGGCAGTCATCACCATCGACCGTCCGCACGCCCGCAACGCCATCTCACTCGACACGATGGACGAGCTGGACAAGGCGCTGGACGGAGCGGTGGGGGCGTCGGCATTGGCCATCACCGGCGCCGGGGACCGGGCGTTCGTCTCCGGGGGCGACCTCAAGGAACTCGCGGCGTTGCGCACCGAATTGCAGGCCTCGTCGATGGCTTGGCGGATGCGGTCGATCTGTGACCGGATCGCGGCCTTCCCCGGCCCGGTCGTGGCGGCGTTGAACGGTCACGCGCTCGGCGGCGGAGCCGAGGTGGCGGTCGCTGCCGATATCCGAATCGCCGCCGACGACATCAGGATCGGCTTCAATCAGGCGACGCTGGAGATCATGCCGGCGTGGGGCGGGGCCGAGCGGCTGGCCGCCCTGGTCGGCCGCGGCCGGGCGCTGCTGCTGGCCGGCACCGGGCGGGTGCTCGGCGCCGCCGAGGCCGAACAGGTGGGACTGGTCGATCAGCTGCTGCCGCGGGCCGAGTTCGCCGACGGCTGGCGCAACACCGCCCGACTGCTGGCGCGCCGCCCGGCCCGCGAGATCAAGCGGGTGGTGGCGGGTGTCCCCGCGACCGAGGCGGTTGCCGCGTTCGCCCGGCTCTGGGTCGCCGACGAGCACTGGGCCGCCGCGGAGCGGGTCACGCGCAAGACCCCGTGAGATCGGCGGGACCGGGCGCTACGCCCAGGTCCCCTTGCGGCCGTGCGCGAACGCGAGCGCCTCGAAGACGGGCCGCAGGAAGGTCCGCGACAATCGGTACGGCAGATTGAAATGGCCGTCGAAATCGGCAAAGGTCTTCCGGAAGCCGTTCTCACAGGCCTGATACGCCGTAAAGACCCGGTCCACGGTCTCCTCGTCGAAGGGTTCGTCATGCGCGGCATCGCGGAACGCGGTGAACGTCGTCGCGAGCCAATCGGCTCCGAACGGCTCGGTCACCGGACCGCACTGACGCTGACGCCGCAAGCCCGGCTCGAGAAAGCTCTCCACCCCCACCTCGTCGCTGGTGTCGAGATCGACGGGCAGGACATCGGAGATCCGTTTCACCTCCCGCCGCCAGTCGTCGAGGAAGTTGGAGTACTCGACGAATACCCGTGGCATACCCCGTGTTTCGCGTTCGGCGAGCAAGTTGTATTTCAGCCACAACGCACCGGAGAGCTGCGGCGAGGCACCCATGAACTTCGACAGTGAGGCCTTGACCTCCTCGGGGTCACGCACCGCGATGACGGCCGAGACGTCGAATCCGGCCTGGCGCGCCGCCTCGAACCACATATCGGCCAGAACCGAGATGTGCAGCACCTTGATGACCACCACCGGCGCCGCGGGCAGCGTTTGCAGGTAGTCCCGGATCTTTGCGACGAACCCGGCGGTCTCCCGCGCGCTCAACGCGCCCGGCTCCTTGAGCCGCAGCGTCGGGTCGAAGTAGCTGCTGCGGTGTCGGTAGAGGAACTTCTCGTTGAGGAACAGGCCGTCGCGCGGCTCCCAGTAGCCGCGCGGGTTGTTGTCGTCGGCGCCCAGCATGCCCGGCGGAATCGCCGCCCCGCACAACGACAACACCCTGGTAAGCGCCGATGTCCCGGACCGACCCATCCCCAGCACGAACAAGATCACCGGACGGCTGCCCGATTCCCCTGCGGCCGGCGTTGACGGGTACGAGCTGTCAGTCATGAACCCCCCGATCTCGCGCATCCAGACTGCACAAGCTTTGCGACACCAATTAAACTCACGGCGACCAAAACGCTATCCTCGACTCATGTTTGCCGCAAGCGAACGTTAGCTGGGTATCGCCTGACCGTTTTGCCGGTGAGCGGTGCAGCTACCGGGGCGGACATCCGCCGGGAAAGAGCCGGCACCCCGTGCGGATTTATGCCGGCGTCGTCAATTAGACCGGCGGAATGCTCACCGACTAGGTGTGATTCGGCGCCCAGCCTGCGACGCGGCGCCGGCCGCGGCCGCGCCGAAGCCACCCACGGTTCCGACCGCCGGCCGACGAGCGCGTTCCTGGCAACCTCAGGTCATTTCCCGCACCGGGTCGGTGCCATCCCAGTCGGTTGCGGCCCGGAGCACGAACGCGGCCATACCGGCCGAGGCATCGGTGAGTTCCATGACTTCGACGACAGTGGCGCCGGCCGGCGGTTCGAAGTAGGCGAAGCGAACGCCCTCGCCCCGGCCGCCGGACCAGGCCTTCGGCCAGCCGGCGTCGGCGAGCTTGGTCATCGCCTCATCGAAATCGGCTGCCCAGTAGGCGAGTTGATGGAACCCGCCGCCCGTGGCGGCCAGGAACTCGGTGAACACGCTCGGCGTGTGTCGTCAAGCTGCTGGATCAGCTCGACCTGCAGCTCGCCGCTGTTGGACAGGGCCAGCGACAGGGTGACCGCACAGGGCGCCCCACGGTAGTCGACCTGTTGGGTCAGCCCCCCGGATGACGAACCAGGGCCCGACCCCCATCGTCAGCCAGCGCGCGATGGCGTCGTCGAGATCGGGCACCACATAACCGATCTGACAGATCGGTCCCGGCAACACGGCGTCGGATCCACCCATTGGCCCCAGCCTGACGGTAACTGGTTCTCACTAGACGAGAATCTCATTTCCATATATCGTCAGCGATGTGTCAACACAGATTGCCCTGGCCCCGGAGATCTCCACCTGGCCGCAGGCCGAACCACAGCTGATCGGCAGCCGGTGCGCCGACTGCGCGGCCACCACATTTCCGGCCCAGACCCGCTGCCCCCGGTGCAGTGGTGCCAACACCGCCGAAACCCTGCTCCCCCGGCGCGGCACCCTGATCGCCTGGACCACCCAGGGATTCCCGCCCGGCCCGCCCTACAAGGGCCCGACCGGAAAAGATTTCGTCCCGTTCGGCGTCGGCCTGGTGCAACTGGGTGACATCGTCCGGGTCGAGGGACGGCTCACCGAGAACGACCCCGCCAAACTGCGATTCGGCCAGGACGTCGAGCTCACCATGATGCCGTTCGGCACCGACGCCGAGGGCAACGAGCTCGTGACGTTCGCCTTCCAACCCGTCTAGAGAGGCCGCGCCACCATGACCAACGACGTCGCGATCATCGGGGTCGGCATCCACCCCTTCGGCCGGTTCGACAAGACCGCCATGACGATGGGGGCCGAGGCGATCCAGGCCGCGCTCACCGATGCGAAGCTGGACTGGAAGGACATCCAGTTCGGCTTCGGCGGGAGTTATGAGGTGTCCAACCCCGATGCGGTCACCCGGCTGGTCGGGCTGACCGGCATCACCTTCACCAATGTGTTCAACGCCTGCGCCACGGCGGCGAGCGCCATTCAGCAGACCGCCGACACCATCCGCCTCGGCAAGTACGACATCGGCATCGCGATCGGCCTGGACAAGCATCCCCGCGGCGCGTTCACCGACGATCCGGCCAAGCTGGCCCTGCCGCAGTGGTACGCCGAGAACGGTCAGTTCGTCACCACCAAGTTCTTCGGGATGAAGGCCAACCACTACATCCACAAGCACAACATCTCGCAGGAGACCCTGGCCCGGGTGGCCAACAAGAACTTCCGCAATGGTGGCCTGAACCCGAACGCGTTCCGCCGCAAGGAAATCTCGGTCGACGAGATCCTCAACTCGGCGGTGCTGAACTACCCGCTGACCCAGTACATGTTCTGTGCGCCCGACGAGGGGGCGGCCGCGGTGATCATGTGCCGGGCCGATATCGCCCACCGCTACACCGACAATCCGGTGTACGTGCGGGCCAGCGAGATCCGCACCCGGACGTTCGGCGCCTACGAGGTGCATGCCACCTCGGCCCCGCTCGACGAGGATGTCTCGCCGACCGTGTACGCGGCAAGGGCCGCCTATGAGGCGGCCGGTATCGGACCGGAGGACGTCGACATCGCCCAACTGCAGGACACCGACGCCGGCGCCGAGGTGATCCACATGGCCGAGACCGGCCTGTGCGCCGACGGCGAGCAGGAGAAGCTGTTGGCCGACGGAGCCACCGAGATCCACGGGTCCATCCCGGTCAACACCGACGGCGGGTTGATCGCCAACGGCGAGCCGATCGGCGCGTCGGGGTTGCGGCAGATGCACGAACTGGTGCGCCAGTTACGCGGTGAGGCCGGCGATCGTCAGGTGCCCGGCAGCCCGCGGGTGGGCCTGGCTCAGGTGTACGGCGCGCCCGGCACCGCCTCGGCCACCATCCTGTCCCTCTAGTTTCCCCCGCGAGCAGACGCGTGCGTACCCGAAAACGGCCTTGATCGGGTACCGGAGTGTCTGCTCGGCAAGGAAAAGTCACCACAGGTAGATGCCGAGGACGGCGCCCCACAGTGCCACCAACCAGCTGTCGGTGGTCCACCGCAACCATGCCGGGGCCGACCGCACTTCCATGAAATACCGGATCACCAGCCGGCATTTGACCAAGCCGAGCACCAGCACGATCAGGGTGATCGGCGCGCTGGTCTCGGGGGCGCCGCCGCCACGGACCGGGCCCACCCACCACGACGTCAGCGTGAGCACGCTCAGCACCAGCCACACCCAGGTGACCAACCGGCTCTCCCGCCGGGCGTTCATCGACGTCACAACCTCACCTCAGCACGTAGACGAGCGTGAATATCACGATCCAGAGCATGTCGACCAGATGCCAGTACATGGCCCCGGTTTCCACCATCTCGACCCGGCGGAACCGCGGGTTACGCAGCTCGAAGTAGCTGACCCCGAGGAACACCAGCCCGAGCGCCACGTGGAACAGGTGCACCCCGGTCAGCATGTAATAGAACATGAAGAAGTCGTTGCTGGGGAACGTGCGGCCCTGACCGATCTCCGATGACCATTCGAATGCCTTGATCGCCATGAACAGCACGCCGCACAGGCCGCCGTAGACCGTCAATTTCATTGCGCGAGCGGGATCGCCGGCCCGGGCGGCCAGCACGCTGCGGGCGACGAACCACGAGCTGGCCAGCAGCGCCAGGGTGTTGATCACCCCGAAGTTGATGCTCAGATGCTGCTGCGACTCGAGGAACAGTTGCGGTTGCTTGGCGCGGTAGATCATGAAGATGACGAAGTAGCTGGAGAAGATGACGAGATCTCCGAGCACGAAGACCCACATGCTTCCGTCGCTCGGCAGGTGCGTCTTCGCCTTGGCCACAGCATCTTCCGGCGCGCCGCGGGTGAGGTTGCCCGCCGCGGACTGCTCGGTATCGGTCATCGGCAGGTCCTCAGTCCTGAATCTGTTCATCCGGGGCCTGCCGTTTGATGGTCATGAAGAGCAGGTAGATGATGCACATCTGCCACACCACGAAGACCACGGTGCCGATGTAGAAGCTGATCGAGCCGTTCCAGGCCAGCGGCCCGGACGGGAAGATGAACACCGGGCCGGCCAACAGCTCCGTGACGATCATCCAGATCGACATGTAGGCAAGCCATTTCGGTAATACACCGTTCCGGTCCAGAAATATCGCCAGGGCCAGCACCATGTTCTGGGTGCAGAAGCAGCCAAGCGATCCGACAAAGGACAGCAGTGCCAGGTCGTAGAGCATGGCGATGATCTGCGGGTCCCGATCGGGGCGGAATGCCGCCGCCAGGAACGAGAACGCCGCCATCAGGCAGCCCGGCACCGCACCGACCACCAGTGCCGCGATGTAGCCGTAGGCGAACACCGGTGCGACCGACATCCGCTTGATCTGTAGTGCGATAAGGCCGTTCGCGACGCCGGTGAAGCCGATGAAGAACATCAGCAATGCGAAACCGATCTGAATACTCAGCGCATTGCCCCGGAAGAAGGCGACGATCTCGTCGGCCCCGATATCGGGCCGCGGCGGCGGCATGACCCGGGTGAGCACGACGAAGATCAGTCCGAAGATGAGGTAGAAGATCGGGATGGTCCACCAGCAGATCCACTGGTCGATCTTGGGTCGGCGGGTCCAGTGCACTGCGACGTGGTCGGCGGCCGCCGCGGGCGCACTCACCGCGTCACCGGTTCCGGCGCATCGATAGCGGTCCGCTCCGGCGCCACCGGCCCCTTCTCCTCGGCCGCCTGGCGTCTGACCGCGGCCAGCACCACGACGAACATCACCGCGATGTTGAGCCCGAAGGCACTGAGGCGCAGCCAGAATGAGATCGCACCGTCCCAGGCCAACGGTCCGGTGCGGAAGACCACCGCGAACACCGCCGGCGTCATCGCCGCGGCGGTGAGGATGGCGAACGCCGCGACCCAGCGGCCGAAGACCGGGGGCCGGCCGGCGTCGAGGTAGATCGCCAACGCGAGACAGAGATTCTGCACGACGAACATGCCGACGGGTGCGATGAAGATGAGCCAGGCCAGATCGTTGAGCAGTTGCACGAGTTGCGGGTCGCGATCGGGCCGGAATGCGGCTACCAGCCACATGATGTCGGCGATGGCGAACATCGTCGCGCCCGTGGAGGCGGCGCCGATGTAGCTATAGGCCAGGACGTGGCTGGGTGTGGCCATCCGTTTCATCTGCACCACGATCACCATGAAGAACGGGATCAGCATGATCGCGCAGAGATTGAAGGTGATCATCGAGAACCGGATCATCGCCGCGTTGTCGGCATAGAACGCGGCGACCGCATCGGCGGACAGTTGTGGCGACATCGGCGGGAAGAAGCCGGGAAACGCCAGAAAAGCGATGAGCATGATGCCCGCGAAAAACGGGGTAAGCCACAGGCTTACCCACTGCGCCCTGGTATTCATCGGTTCGTGTTGCCCTTCCGCACCAGCAGGTGACTAGCCGATCGGCTACTTTGCGACGCTAGCCCCCGACGGCCGCCCCGTCAACGGCGCAGAGCGAGTGTCGTAAATAGTATTCTGTTATTGGAGAATGATATTTCCGGTAGGCTGACAGCGGCTGTCGATCGCCGAGCCGATACCGCACAGCCGACAGCAACGAACGGTCTGGAGCGCGATGAGGAATTCGGGACGCCTCCGCGCCGCCGCGACCGGATCAGGCCGATACGTCGAACGGCTGCGGTTCACCCTCCAGGCGGCGCAGCCAGTCCTCACAGAATTCGATCACCTCGGCGTGGCCGGCCGACATGCCCAGCGCCTGCTCCATGACCATCACGCGGGACACGCTGGTCGCGAAGATCGCCCAGACGACCGGGGGCACCTCCGAAACGTCGACGCCGTACCGGTCCAGCGCCGCCGTCATCGCTTTGGTCTGCCCCTCGCGAAACAGCTCCGCATAACGCCCGATCTCGGCCCGCAGCGCCTTGCGATGGTTGGCCAGGCCCATGATCTCCATGGTCAGACGCGTCGCACCGGGATCCGTCCCGAACCGCCACAGCGCCCACAGCGGCTGCGGCGAATCCAGCACCTGCGCCTGCACCACCAGCCCCTCCTCGGCGCGCCTGCGGAACACCGCGAGAAACAGATCGTCCATGGTGCGGAAGTAGTAGTGCACCAGCTGCGGTTTGAGGCCGGCCCGCTCGGCGACCCGGCGCGAGGTCACCGCCGCATAGCCCTCACCGATCATCAGCTGCTCGGCGGCATCGAGCAGGACGGTGCGATTCTTCGCGTCCGGCGCCCCGATTCTCCGCGACGATGCCATTGCCAGGCCCCTCTCCGCATCCGTCGCACTATCTGTCGGCCAGATCGTAGCGTCGCCCCGCCAGGTGATCTTGACCACAACTCTACCGCCATGCTAAGCAGATGCTCAGCATATTTCGGGTTTTCCCCTCTCGCGCGGTGCAGCCAACCGCGAAAACACCACAGTGCAAGCAGAACATGGAGGCAGCGCAGGTGACCGAATCCGCGACCGATTACGACAACATCGACTACTTCACCGATCAATCCCTGGTGCCCGACCCCCATCCGTACTTCGACCACCTGCGCAGCAAATGTCCGGTGGTCAAGGAACCCAACTACGGCGTCATGGCCATCACCGGGTTCGAGGAGGCCACCACGGTCCTCAAGGACACCGAATTCTTCTCCTCCTGTATCGCGGTGGCCGGCCCGTTCCCACCGCTGCCGTTCACGCCCGAGGGCTCGGATATCACCGAGCAGATCGCGGCGCACCGCGCGCAGATGCCGATGTTCGAGCACATGGTCACCATGGACCCACCCGACCACACCGACGCCCGTTCCCTGCTCAATCGCCTACTGACCCCGCGGCGGTTGAAGGAGAACGAGGACTTCATGTGGCGACTGGCCGACCAGTGTCTCGACGATTTCATCGCCGACGGCAAGTGCGAGTTCCTCAGCGCTTACGCGAAGCCCTTCTCACTCCTGGTCATCGCCGACATGCTGGGCGTACCGGAAGAAGATCACGAGGAGTTCCGCACGGTTCTCGGCGCGCCCCGGCCCGGGGCTCAGGTCGGCTCCCTCGACGGCGACCTCGTTTCCAGCAATCCGTTGGAGTGGCTCGACGAGAAGTTCATCGGTTACCTCGAAGACCGCCGAAAAGAACCCCGCGACGACGTCTTGACCGCACTCGCCACGGCGAACTACCCGGACGGTTCCGTACCGCCCGTCATCGAGGTGGTCCGGTCCGCGACCTTCCTGTTCGCCGCCGGGCAGGAGACCACCACCAAGCTGCTCTCGGCGTCGCTGAAGGTGCTCGGTGACCGCCCGGACATCCAGCAGGCCCTGCGCGACGACCGCAGCCGGATCCCGACCTTCGTCGAGGAGGCGCTGCGGATGGACGCCCCGGTCAAGAGCCAGTTCCGGCTGGCCAAGAAGGACACCAAGCTCGGCGACATCGATGTGCCGGCCGGCACCACGCTCATGGTGTGCCCGGGCGCGGTGAACCGCGACCCGGTCCGGTTCGAGGATCCGCACACCTTCAGCCTCGACCGCAAGAACGTGCGCGAGCACATCGCCTTCGGCCGCGGCGTACACAGCTGCCCGGGCGGCCCGCTGGCCCGCGTCGAGGGCCGGGTGTCGCTGGAGCGGATCCTGGACCGGATGGCCGATATCGGCATCGACGAGCAGTTCCACGGCCCCGCCGACGATCGTCGCTACAGCTACGAACCGACCTTCATCCTGCGCGGCCTGACCGAGCTGAACATCACCTTCAAGCCGGTGCGCTGACCGGTCCGCCGAGCAGATGAATAGCATCCCGGCCGCGCCGACCGGGATGCTATTCTCCACCTAGGAGAACCGTCCTCTCGCACCGCGAGTGCGAGATTCCGATTTCGGCTCGCTGGTGCCCGATCACGTTCTATGCTCGGCCGAGTAGCCGAGTCCTGGAGGGAACGCGTTGAGATCCGGTTTGCCGAGCGCTGCCATCAGTGCCGTACTGGTATCGGCCACAATCATTCTGGCCCCGCCCGCTGTTGCCGCCATGCCCTTCGGCAACTACAACATGAACATCCAGAATCGGCGGGACTTCCACACCTGGGTGATGTCGGCCGTTACCCCGTGCCGGGGAGACGAGAACGTGAAACGTCACGACTGCATCGAGCTCCAACTCCTGCCCCAGCCGATAGCCAAGGCACAGGAAGGCGTCGGCGAGGCCAATCTGGTGAACGGCCGCTACAGCGTGGCCTTCGATGATCCGTTCGGCCTGCGCTGCGGCGACATCTATTACGGGCCCACCATCCCCACTCACGACGTGTACAGCTGGGACGCCAACACCCTGGCCGGGGAGATCGTGTCCAGCTTCGACGTCGGCTGTGACAATGCGCCCGGCGGTTCGTTCACCTATCCCTTCACACTCACCAGGATGTGATCGATGCGGCCACCGTCAGCTGTGACCACAGCCGCCGCCGCGGTGGCATTGATCGGCGGCGGCCTGGCCGTCGGGGCGCCCGCCGCCGCCGAGGGCCCGGTTCTGCACCACGTCCGCTACACCGTGACAGCCGATGCCCCGTTCTGGGCCACCATCTACTACCGCGACGTCGATCCGCCGACCTGGTCCGACTACAGCCACAACCCCTACGAGTTCAGCCCCAGGGCCGACTCCGACATCGGCCCCGACCAACCGTGGGTACACGACACCATGCTCGCCGACCCCGATTCGTGGGCCATGGTCACCGTGCAGAGCGGCGACGCACCGAACATCGCGGCCCCGACATTCAACTGCACGCTCGAAGTGGACGGTGCGGTCGTCGATACCAACAGCGGCAACAAGGGCGCTCTGTGCTCACTGCGGAACTGGTGACTCAGGTGTCCCCGCGCCGCCACAGAGTATCGCCGTTCATCGGGACGCAGGTCAGGAACAGACCGTCGGGCGCCTGCGCGACCATGTTGAGTTCGGTTGGGCAGGGACTGTTCTCATCCCGAATGCCCGCCATCGGAGGGGACCGGAACCAGCGCGGTTCGTATCGGCGCGGCGAGCCGCAGAACACCAGTCGGCCGGGCCGAATGGACGGCCCCGCGACGGCGGTGCCGAAGACGAAGTACGTCGTGTTGTCGCAGGGCGACCCCAGCACGACGTTCGGCCTGATACCAGGGACGCAGAAGGCGTCATTGCAGGCCTGGGGTCCCGCATTCGCCTGCGGAGCGGCCAGCGTTCCGGCGACAATAGCTGACGCGGCCGCAACCACCACCGTCACTCGCACGTTGCCACTTTCCCACGCTTGAAAACTAAATTCTCGGATTCAGAGAAGAATACTCCATACATTCGACCGAGGACATAGCCCTGACACCGGCTCGACGACGAGGCGACCGATTCCACGGGGCGTCGTCTACGCAACTGATATTCTCTTTAACTGAGAATGGGCCTACCCAGCATAGGAGCGCCGGATGCCCGCTACCAAGCGAATCGTGGCCGCGGCGGCCGTCGCGTCGGCCGCCATGACCGGTCTCGGCGCCGGACCGGCCGGCGCGGACCCGACCACGGCCTGGGGCATCAACGGAACCTACGCCACGTCGGTCAACGGCGACTGGGCCAAGGTCAACGAACGCTATGAGGACCAGCCCTCGGAGCGCCAGACCTGGACGGTCACCACCCAGTGCGTCTCCCCCACCGATTGCTCGGGCACGGTCAACAGTGACGCCGGGTGGTCGGCGCCCATCTACACGGTGAACAGTCTGTACTACGTCAAACGGGCGGTGCCGCAGTGGCGGTTCTGCGCCGACGGCACACCCATCGAGGGCCTGCAGGTCTACAAGCTGTACCCGGTCGGTTTCGACGGACACGTGGACTTGTCGTCGAGCGAGTACACCGGCGAACAGCAAACCACCGGCCCGAGTGGATCCTGCGGCCGCAATCAGTGGCCCGCCATTCGGGCACCGTTCTACATGAAGAAGATCTAGCGAAACCGCTTCCAGCACAACGAGGCCCGTCAGGTGGGCATCATGTCCTGCCAGCTGTTCGCCTTGGTGGTCAGGTTGGTCTGTTTGTACAGCTTGCCGTCCTGGCCCTGGTACTCCCCGGTGCGCGGGTTGTACTTGCTGATCGCCAGCGACGGGCCACCGGACTGATTACCGGAGTATCCCGACGGCGCGATGGCCGGGTCCATCGACGTCGGCGGAGCACCGGGGTCGATCGGCGTGCCCGCCGGCGGACCGTGCGGCACCGGCACCTCCACAGGCAGATCGGCAGGAGGGATCGGCACGGTGTCGAGGTCGGGCGCGGGTGGCGGAGCCTGTCCCGGCACCGGCGACTCCGGGAACGTCACCGGACCAGGGGGCAACGCACCCGGCCCCATCGCCGGGAAGCTGGGCGGTCCCTGCGGTGCCGGCGGCGGAGGTCCCGCCACCGCCACCCCCGGGGGCAACGCCGTGCCGTCGATCGGGCCGAAGGTGTTGTCGTCAAGCTCTACTCGGGAGTCCGGTGCGATCCCCTGTGACACCAGGTTCGGATCGAAGGGGTAGGGGCCGAGGGTATGCTGGCGCTGCGCCAGCGGTTGATACCCCTTGGGGTCGTTGCACAATTCGACGGTGGGAGCCCGCTTTCCGGGGTGCTCGATACACGGGTAGTTACGTGCACCACGCACCGCGATCGGAGAATCCTGGGGCAGTTTGCAGTAGATGTTGTCCGGTGTGTCGATGACCGACACATCCGTCGGCGCCCGCCACGCCGACGGCGGCAGGAATCCCACCGTGCACGAGTTCGGGTCGCCCAGTCCCAGCGAGAACTCGCCGTTGGGGATACCGGTGGGGTTGTTGGCGGGCAGATAGGTCTGGGTCTGGGCCACATAGGGCGGGAAGAGCACCAGCACCTGCTCGATGGACGAGTGGTAGGTCACCAGGACCTGCCCCAGGGTGGTCATATTCGCCAGCAGCACAGGAAGTGTCGGCTTGATCTGGTTGAGCAGGCGGGAAGTCTCCTGCGCGAAGCCAGGTCCGTTCTGCAGAACGGACCGGAATTGCGGATCGTCGTGGACCATCTGCCCGGTGATACCGGCGAGGCTCGCCGCCCAGGTTCGGATCGAGTCGCCGGTCTGTGCCTGTGCATCCAGGAAGGGTCCGGAATCATCGATCAGTTGTCGGGTCTGGTCGGAGATTCCGTTGGCGTCCTTGGTGATGGTCGACGCCGAGTCGAGCAGCGAACCGAACTCGTAGCCGGTCCCGTTGAACGCGTTGTAGGACTCATCCAGCAGCCGGCTCAGCGAGTCCTTGGGGATGGTGTCCACCAGGGCGCTGAGCTGATCGAGCATCGGGCCGACCTGCTGCGGGACTTCGGTGTTTCCCACCGTGATCACCGAGCCGTCCTGCAGATACGGACCAGAACCGGTGCGCGGCAACAGCTCCACGTACTGCTCACCGACCGCCGACATGCTGCGGACCGCGGCATGCAGATCGGCCGGAACCTTCGGGGAGCGATCCAGGGACAGGGTCGCCTCGGCGCCCTTCTCGGTCAGATCCACCGAGGTGACCTTGCCGATCTGCGAGCCGCGGTAGGTCACATTGCCGAACCGGTACAGCCCCCCGGTCGAGGGCAGTTCCAGCTTCACCGTGATACGGCCGATTCCGAGCAACGTCGGTACCTGCATATAGGCGAACGCCATCACCGCCACGCCCACGATCGAGGCGACCGTGAACAGAATCAGCTGAGTCCGGACAAATCGCGTGAGCATTTATCCGCCACCCCCTGTTGTCGGAACCGGCGGGGCCGCCGGTGGCTGCCCGGATGAATTCGGTTGGGCTGCATACGGTCCGGCGAAGACTGGCGGCGGACCGTCCGATGCGGGTGGTGCGCCGAGGGCCGCACCAGGTGCCTGCTGCGGTACCACCGGCAACACCGGGCCGGCATAGGCAGGCGGGGCCTGCGGCGGCAACGGCGCTCCGGCTGCCGAGGTATCCAACGGCGCCTGTGCAGGCTCCGGCGGGAAGGCATCCGGCGGTGGCGGATTGACACCGGTCTTGAGCGGGTCGTAGGTGTAGTTCAAATGGGCCGGATCGCCGGGGGCCGGCACCAGTTGGGCGCCTTCCTGCTCCCACCGGGTGCCAAGCATTAAACTGCGCTTCAGGCGCGGAATAGTGAGGTCGATGGTGGCGAACAGGTTGAAGTAATCGCCACGGATATCCCGGTCGATGAAGCCCTGGGTGAACGGATAGTGCGCGGCGAACTCCAGGACGCTGGGCAGTTCCGGTCCGACATCGGCGAGTGCCCGGATGGCCGGTTCCAGGTTGCGCAGGTTGCGCACCAGATCTTGCTGGGAGTCGTTGGCCAGTTGGTTGGCGGTGTCGCTGAAGGTTCCGAGCTTCTGCAGGGCCGTGGTGAGCCGCGGCCGCTCGTTGATCAGCACATCCAGCGCGGGTGGAATCTTTTGCAGCGCATGGGTGATCACGTCCTTCTGACCGGCAAACGTGGAGGCCAGCCGGTTCAGCGACTGAATCGAGTTGACGATACTGTCGCGCTGCGCATCGAGGGTCCCGACGAACGTGTCCAACCGGGTGATCAGATTCCGGAAATCGGTTTCACGGCCGTTGAGGGCGGCACTGAAGTTGTGAATGATCTCGCCGGCCTGCCCGAGTCCGCCACCGTTGACCACCGCGGCCAACGACGACAACGTCTGCTCGGTGGTCGGGTAGGTCGAGGCATTGTTCAGTGGGATCGTCGCGCCCGCCGGCAGTGCGCCCTGGACCGGTTCACCGGCAGGAGGATTGAGCGCCAGGTGCATCGAGCCCAGCAGGCTGGTCTGTCCGACGCTGGCCACCACGTTCGCCGGTACCACGACCCCCGGCTTGACCGAGAACTCGACATCGGCATGCCAGTCTTTGACCGACATGCGGCGCACACTGCCCACCACCACGTCGTTCATCATCACGGGCGAGTTCGGTTCCAGCGTCGCCACATTGCCGATCTCGACGTGGTAGACGCTGGATTCGGACCCACGGCCCACCGCACCGGGCAGCGGCAGCGAATTGACCCCCTGAAAGGCGCATCCGCTGGCCGTCATCACGACACAGGTGCCGACGGCGATCGACAACCGCAGCCGTTTTCCGCTGATCATGCCGGGGGCGTCCCTTCTGCCGGAAGCGGCGGTGCAGGTACATCGGCGGGCGCAGGCCCCGCCTCGGGCGCCATCGGAGCCTCGGCCGGTAGCGGGCCGGGTACCGGGCCGGGCGCAACGGCCGCCGGGTCGAGCATGTCGCGCAACGAGGACGGCACGTTGGGTGGTACCACCGGCGGCGCGCCCGGGAGCATCTGCTGGGCCCCCGGCGGTGGTGTCCCCGGCAGGCGACCGGTGAACGGCGCCGGTGGCGGTGGGCCCGGGACGTAGGCGGACTGCGACGGCGGGATCGGGATGTCCGGTGTCTCGGGGGATCCGCCGCCACCCCCTGGCATCAGCCCGGGCTCGGAGTACACCAGGTTTTCCGGGTTCGCCGACGGCGCCAGGTAGGGCTGAATCGGGGCCGGGAAGTTGTTGAAATTCAGCAGGCGCAGGGCCGGGCCGAGGTACTGCGCGCACAACTTGGCTGTTTCGGGTGCCGTGACGTTCTCCACCGCGCCGATGGCACCGCAGATGAACTGGACCGGGTTGGCGAACCCGTGCAACACGAACTGGCCCACCGGGCTGCCGGTGTCCGGGTTGTAGATGTTGTACGCGTTCACCAGGGCGTTGGGCGTGATGTGCAGCAGGTTCTCCACGTTCAGTTTGTTGTCGACGAGGATCTGCGTGACGTTGGCCAGTCGCTGGACCTGCTCGGAGGTCTGCTCCCGGCTGCCCGCGACGAAACGCTGCACCTCGACGACCGCGGTCGACAGCTCGGACAGCGCCGCGTCGAGATCCGAACGGCTGCCGTCGATCACACTGGTGAGCGAGGCCAGACGGTTCTGGAAGGACACCACCTGCACATTGCTGTCCCGCAGCGCGGTGACGAAGATCTGCAGGTTCTTGATGATGTCGACGATGTTGCCGCTGCCCTCGGCGAGAATGCGGGCCACCCCGGAGAGTTGGGAGATGGTCTCGTGCAGCTTCACGCCGTTGCCGTCCATGGCGTTGGCGGTGGTGTCGATGAATCGGGACATCGATGTGCTGTCCGTGCCGTTCTTCGGACCGAGCTCGGTGGACAACCGCATCAACTGCTGTTTGACTTCGTCCCACTCCACCGGCACCGCGGTGTCATCCAGTCCGATGACGGCGTCCTCCGGCATGGTCGGCCCCTCGGACCGATACGGCGGGGTCAGCTGCACGTAGCGGGCGGCAACCAGGTTCGGCGCCACGATGATCGCCTTGGCGTCCGCGGGGATCTGTACCCCACGGTCCACCTTGAGGACCGCCCGGGTCTGGGTGCCCTCCGGTTTGATCGACTCGATCGTGCCCACCCGCACCCCCGATACCCGAACCTCGTCGCCGGGGTAGACCCCGGTTGCCGAGGTGAACAGGGCCGAGATCGTCTTGGGGGCGAAGAAGGCCTGGCGCACCAGGATCGCCGCACCCGCGACCAGTAGCCCGATCAGTGCGATCGACAATCCGGTGACGAGTCGTTTACGCCCCATCAGCGCGAACCTCCGGGGATTCCGTTGTACGGGATCGGGAACTCTGCTCGCGGACCGGCATTGTCCGGAGGCTGTCCGGCGTTGTTGCCGCGCCGGAACCCGAAGGCGTAGTCCAGGAACGGCTGCAACGCGGCCTGGCTGATCAACAGGTTGGGCACGAAGGCGTTGTAGTACGGTCCGTTGGCCAGTGTTTCGGCCTGGGCCAGCCAGAACTTCTTCATGTCCGGGAGCATCTTGTTGATGTTGTCGCGGTTCTTCTCCAGGATCTCGGTCACCCGGTTCAGCCGTTCCAGGGTCGGTGCCAGCTGCTGCTCGTTGTCGGCGACCAGACCGGTCAGTTGTCGGGACACCGCCGCGGTATTGGCCAACAGATCCACGATCGCCTGGCGCCGGTCGTTGAGCACACCGAGTAGGTCATTGGCGTTGAGTATCAAGGTGTTCAGCTGCCGGCTGCGCTCGGACAGGATGCCGGTCATATCGGCCGCACTCTTGAGCAGGCCGGCCAGGCTCTCGTTACGGCCGTTGATCGATTTCGACAGCCGGCTCAGCCCGTCGAAGGTCGGCCCCAGGCGCGGGGCCAGCTGATTGATGGTCGCCGAAAGCGTGTCCAGTGACTGGTTCAGCGATGTGGTGTCGGTACCGGCGGTGTTGGTGGTCAGTTCACCGACCGCATCGGTCAGCGAATACGGCGAGGAGGTACGCGAGGTCGGGATCACGTCGGTGGTGCGCAGCGTGCCGCTGCCGTCGGACTCCAGCGTGAGTACCCGTTCGCCCAGCAGCGAACCGGTACGGATGTGTGCGGTGGTCAGCGAGCCGAGCTGCTGCTTGCCCTCGGTGGTGAAGGTGATCAGCGCATCGCCGTTCTGCAACGAGATGCCCGTGACAGAGCCGACTTTGATGCCGGAGATGGTCACGTCGTTGCCGACGGCGATACCGCCGGCCTCGGTGAACAATGCCTGGTGACGCACCGAGCCGGCCCACTGGATCAACCGTTCGGGCTGCAGGCCGACGGCAATCACCAGCACCATCAGGACGACGCCGATGAAGCCGGCCCTGACCAGATTGGAATCGCGGTATTTCAGCATCAGGGCTCCGCGCACCTCCCGCCTTCTTGTTTGAGCCAGGGGAAGACCGCGGTTCGGCCCTGAAGGTCGGTGACCCGCAGGTTGACTCCGCACACGTAGTACATGATCCAGCTGCCGTACGACCCGAGCCGGGCCATCTTGCGGTAGTTGTCCGGGCCCTTCTGCAGGCCGCGATCGAGCACCGCCTTGTTGTCGTCGAGCAGCGGGGCCAATCGGTTGAGTTGGTCCACCGTGCCCTTCAGGGGCGGGCGAGCCTCGGTCAGCAGGCTGGCCATGGATGCGGTGCCGTTGTCGATCGAGGTGATGGCGTTGCCGATCGGGTCGCGGTCCTCGGACAGTCCGCTGATCAGCTTCTCCAGGCGGTCGATGGTGGCCGAGAACTTGCCGCCGTCCTTGTTCAGCGTGCCGACGACCTGGTTGAGATTGTCGATGAGCTGTTGAACGACCTCGCTGTTGTCGCCCAGCGTGTTGGAGAACGAGGAGGTCTTGCTCATCAACGAGTCGAGGGTGTCCCCCTGCCCCTGGAAGATGTTGATCAGCGACGAGGTCAGCGCGTTCACGTCCTGCGGATTGAGCCCCTGGATCACCGGGCGCAACCCGCCCAGCAGCAGATCGAGGTCGAGGGCACCCTGGGTGCGGTCCTTGGGGATCTGCGAGCCTGCAGGCAACAGCCTCGTCGAACCGGGACTGTCGAGCAGTTCCAGATAGCGGTCGCCGACCAGGTTCAGATACCGCACCGCGGCCTTGGTGCCGGTGGTCAACGCGACGCTGGGGTCGGAGTCGAATTCCACCAGCACCGACTTGTCCTGCTGCAGCGAAACGCTTTTGACGGTGCCGACCCGCACACCGGCGACTCGAACCGAATCACCGGACTCCAGCCGGGATGCATCTGTGAATACCGCCGAATAGGTCGAGTAACTCCCGCCGCGGTATTCGGAGAAGGTCATGAACAGGAACGCGGTGAGTACCGCCATCACGACGGCGAACGTCCCGAACTTCAGGAATGTGCTTCTGCCGCGGCTCATCCCGGTTGTCCGATCTGTGCGGTGTTACGCGGCGGACCGTCGAGCGGCCCGAACAGGATCTGCTTGAGACCGTCGGAATTGAGCAGGATGCCCTGGTTGCCGTACTGCCACGGGTTCGCATTGGTGTCGGTGACAAGGTATTTCGCGCGGTTCCCGAAACCGACGTTGGGTAGCCCCATACAGTGTGGTCCGCCCTTGGCCGCGACCTTCGGCAGGTTCTGCGGATACCGGTATCGCTCGACGCCCAGGGTGAACGCCAACTGCACGACGATGCCCGGATCCATCGCCGGAGGTTGGTTCTTCACCGTGATCATGCCCTGCAGCGCACATTTGAGCGCCGGCGAGTATTCGTTGAGCAGATCGGTGGTCGGCACGAGGGTGCCGAGCAGATTGCTCAGCGCGGGCCGGTTGCCGCCGACCACCTCGTTGCCGATGTCGGCCAGCCCGATCATGCTGACCAGGAAGGCGTCGAGGTTGCGCTGTTCGGCGACGATGGTGTCACTGATCCGGTTGGTGTTGTCGACGGTCTCGACCAGGTTCGGTGCCGCATCGGCGTAGGCGTTGGACACCGATGCCGTCGACTCGATGTCGCGTGACAGATTCGGCAGGCTCGGTTCGATCTTCGCCAGCAGTTTCTCGAAATCGGAGAGGGTCTGCCCCATCTTCTCGCCGCGCCCGCTGAACGCCGAGGACATCGCGCCGAGGGTCTCGTTCAACTTGGCCGGGTCGATCTTGTCCAGCACCTGGGTGAGCTGCTGGAACACGGTGTTGATCTCGACGGTGACGTGCTCGCCCTGCAACACCCGTCCGGCTTCGATGGTTCCCTCCGGGTTGGCGGGGGGCACGAAGTCGACGTACTTCGCCCCGAACACCGTTGAGGAGGCGATGTCCGCACTGACGTTGGACGGGATCAGATGCATCAGACCTGGCTTCATCTCCAGGTGTAGGGCCGCCCTGCCGTCGGACAGCGACTCGATCGAGCCCACCTTGCCGATCTCCACGCCCCGCATCTTGACCTTGGCGTCCGGGTTCATCACCAGGCCTGCGCGATCGGAGATCACCGTGATGGGAACGGTCTTGGTGAAGCTGCCGCGGAACAGCGCGACGGCCAGCGCCACGATCATCGCGATCGCCAGCACCGTTGCGAGGCCGGCCAGTGGCCGCGTCGAGCCCCGCGCACCGAAGCTTCGTCCGGCGCGCGCGGCTACCGGCGCTGCGGTGGTTGTGGTTTCGGACCGGTGGGCTGGCCCGGGACCGACCTGTTTGCTCACAGCCTCTCCCGCCCGCTAGCCACTGAGGTTGAAGTTTCCGTTGGAGCCGTAGACCGACAGTGACACCAGCAGGGTCACCGACACCACGACGATCAGCGAGGTGCGCACGGCGTTGCCCACCGCGACGCCGACACCGGACGGTCCGCCGGACGCGAAATAGCCGAAGTAGGTGTGGATCAGCAGGATCGTGATGGCCATGAGCACCGCCTGCAGGAAGGACCACAGCAGATCGATCGGGTTCAGGAAGGTATCGAAGTAGTGGTCGTAGAGCCCACCGGACTGTCCGAGCAGCACCACCGTGGTGAACTGCGAGGCCAGAAACGACAGGATGACCGCGATCGCGTACAGCGGGGTGATGGCGACCATCCCGGCCACGATCCGGGTGGACACCAGGTATTCGACCGGCCGAATCGCCATCGACTCCAACGCGTCGATCTCCTCGTTGATCCGCATCGCACCCAGCTGCGCGGTCACCCCGGCGCCGAACGTGGCGGCCAGGCCGATACCGGCCACCACTGGCGCCGCGATGCGCACATTGATGAAGGCGGCGAGGAATCCGGTCAGGGCCTCGATGCCGATGTTGCCCAGCGAGGAGTACCCCTGGATGGCGAGCACACCGCCGGTTGCCAGGGTGAGAAATCCGACGATCACCACGGTGCCGCCGATCATCGCCAATGTGCCCGCGCCCATGGAGATCTCGGCGATCAACCGGACGAGCTCCTTGCGATAGTGCAGCGCCGCATGCGGGGTTCCGGCCAGCGCCCGCAGATAGAACAGGGTGTGATCACCGACCCGGCCCAGTGTCGATACCGGCTTGTTGAACTGCCGGGTCAGGCGCGGATACGTCGAGCGCAGAATCGTCATCGTTCCCATGGCCGGCTATCCCGTCGTCATCCGGATGCCGATCGCCGTCACCACGACGTTGATCACGAACAGCGCCATGAAGGCGTACACCACGGTCTCGTTGACCGCGTTGCCCACGGCCTTGGCGCCACCTCCCACGATCGTCAGCCCCCGGTAGCAGGCCACCGTTCCGGCGATCAGCCCGAACAGCGCGGCCTTGATACACGAGATGACCACCTCGGGCACCCCGGTCAGCAGCGTGATGCCGGCCGCGAACGCACCGGGATTCACGTCCTGGATGAACACCGAGAACACGTAGCCGCCCAGGATCCCGATGATCACCACCAGGCTGTTGAGCAGCAACGCCACCAGGCCCGAGGCCAGGATGCGCGGGGTGACCAGGCGTTGCACCGGGTTGATGCCCAGCACCTCCATGGCGTCGATCTCCTCGCGGATGGTCCGCGAACCCAGGTCGGCACACATCGCGGTGGCCCCGGCGCCAGCCACGATCAGCACCGTCACCATCGGGCCCAGCTGGGTGACCGCGCCGAACGCGGCGCCCGCGCCCGACAGGTCGGCCGCGCCGAGCTCGCGTAACAGGATGTTCAGCGTAAAGCTCACCAGCACCGTGAACGGGATCGCCACCAGCAATGTCGGCGCCATCGAGACCCGCGCCACGAACCAGCACTGCTCCAG
This sequence comes from Mycobacterium sp. NPDC003449, assembly GCF_053588415.1. Taxonomy (NCBI): domain Bacteria; kingdom Bacillati; phylum Actinomycetota; class Actinomycetes; order Mycobacteriales; family Mycobacteriaceae; genus Mycobacterium; species Mycobacterium sp. NPDC003449. The sequence continues at coordinate 11,540 of NZ_JBSFPX010000014.1, read as the reverse complement.
GAACTCGCGCCCCTGAAACGGTCTGCGGAACACGAACCGGATCGCGTCCAGCGACATCGCGAACAACGCACCGACCGCCTGCATCGGCCCGGATAGATTGCGCACCAAGGGGATGCCGGTCGACCATCTATCCGCCATCGGCCCGCCGCCCTTCGAGCCCAGGCACACCCGAACGAAGTACGTTCCAGCGCAACGTCATCCATCTCGGCTGAACCCGTGGATCAGTGTATTGACAAGACCCCCAAGATATTTCAGCACCACCGGGCCATCCGTGGGCCGAGAGTGGTATCGGCCGCCAGGCGCCCGGCGTCACCGCGCCCTCAGGAACTCGGCGCAATTTGCGCTCACGTCGAACCACCCCTACCTTCCCCCCGCGACGGCGACATCCGACGACAGGCTCGCCTGTTCGACAGTCACCAGGGGGCCGATGCTATCGGACTCGGCCGGTACCGCGAGGGCAAACAACCCAGAACTTGCTCCGGTGGTTGATAATTGGCGTGAGCCCCCCTGGTGCGGCCGTACCGCTCCGTCGCGGTCCACCGCGGCCGCCACGACCAGGCGATCCAACCCGACCGGGTTGCGCGGGCGCACCGGAACACCGCGCGTCACCCGCCTCAGCTGGGTCGTCCAGCCCGGCGGCGAGGTCCCGATCGAGGCGATGTGGGGCATGGCAGGTAGGGGCCTAGGTGACGGCGCCGGCCGTCTTGAGGTCGATGATGCGGTCCCAGTCCAGACCGAGTTCGGCCAGGATGTCATCGGTCTGCTCGGCGAAGCCGGGGGCCGCGCCCGACTCGGGAGCCCGGACGTCGAACTGCACCGGGTTGGCCACCAACTCCAGCTCGCCGGCCCTTACGAGATACTCGTTGGCCCGGATCTGGGTGTCCTGCGCGGCCTGCAGCGTGTCCTGCACGGGGGCCCACGGTCCGGCCAGGGTGGAGAATCGCTCGCTCCATTCCGGCAAAGTCCGCTTCGCCATCGCCGCGCCGAGGATCTCGACGGCCGCCGGGGTGTTCTCGGCGAAGGATTCGGCCGTGGCGAACCGCGGATCGTCGATATAGGACTCCAGATCCATATGCCGGCAGACGTCGGCCCAGAACTTGGTCGGCTGCATCATGACGAACGAGATGTAGCGGTCGTCGGCGGTGGCGTACAGACCGACCAGCGGGTTGATCGGTGAACCGTGCACACCCGGTGGCGGTGTCACCATCAGCTGGTTCAGGTGCTGGGTCAGTGCGACAGTGTGGCCCATCGACCACAGCCCGCTGCCCAGCAGCGACACGTCGACCACCGACGGCTCGCCGGTGCGCTCCCGTTTGAGCAGGGCCGCGGCGATCCCGCCGGCCAGGTTGGTGCCCGAGATGGTGTCACCGTAGGCGGGCCCCGGTGGCGCGATCATTCCCTCCATCCCGGCCGGGGTGATGGTCGCCGCGGTGCCCGCCCGGCACCAGAAGGCGGTCATGTCGTAGCCGCCCTTGACCGCTTCCTCGCCGCGGGGCCCCAGCGCACTGCCGCGCGCGTAGACGATGTCGGGATTGACCGCGCGGATGTCGTCGACGTCGATGCCGAAACGCTGCCGGTGCCCGGGCAGGAAGCTGGTCAGGAACACGTCGGCACGTTCGGCCAGCGCCAGCAGCACTTCACGCCCTTGCGGTACCGACATGTCCAGACCGATGCTGCGCTTGCCCCGGTTGGCGTGTTCGATGTTCGGGTTCGGGTCTCCCTCGACCCGCAGCGGTCCGGTCTGGCGCAGCCCGCGCTGGGGATCGCCGGTCACGGCGTGCTCGACCTTGATGACGTCGGCGCCCCACTCGGCGAGCACTGCCCCCGCCGACGGCACGAAACCGTACATCGCGACTTCGAGGACGCGAATCCCTTCGAGCGGCCCGCCGGTCATGAAACCACTCGCGCGAACGTCTTCGACTCCAGGAACTCCTCCAGCCCGGCGGTGCCCATCTCCCGGCCGATGCCCGACTGTTTGTAGCCGCCGAACGGGCTGTCCGGGCTGAAGTAGTTACCGCCGTTGATCGAGAAGGTCCCGGTCCGGATCCGGCGGGCCATCGCCAGCGCCCGGTCCTCGCTGCCGAAGATCGCACCGGACAGGCCGTAGATCGAGTTGTTGGCGATGGCCACCGCATCGTCGTCGTCGGTATAGGCGATCACCGCCAGGACCGGCCCGAAGACCTCCTCCTGGGCGATCTCACTGTCGGGGTCGACGTCGGCCAGCAGGGTGGGCGTGTAGAAGAAGCCGGGGTCGACCTTCTCCCCACCGGTGACCAGGGTGGCACCGGCCTCGACGGCCCGCTTGACCATGCCGTCGACCTTGTCGCGCTGCTTGTCGCTGATCAGCGGACCCATGTAGGTCTTGGGATCGGTCGGATCTCCGTAGCGGACCAGGCCGAAGTTGTTCTTGATCAGCTCGACGATCTCGTCCTTGTGCGTGGCCGGCACCAGCAGGCGCGAGGTCAGCGCGCAACCCTGACCGGCGTGGGTGACCATGCTGAACGCCGAGAACAGCGCGGCGGTGTTGAAGTCGGCGTCGTCGAGCACGATCGCGGCGGATTTACCGCCCAGTTCCAGGAACACCTTCTTGAGCGTTTCGCTGGCGGCTGCCATGATCCGCCGCCCGGTCGGCGTCGAACCGGTGAAGGTCACCATGTCGACGTCGCCGCTGGCGGTCAGTACCGCGCCGACGTCGGGATCGGCGCCCGAGAGCACGTTGACGACACCCGGCGGGATGTCGGTGTGTTCGGCGATGAGTTCACCGAGCGCCAGGGTGATCAGCGGGGTGTCGGGGGCGGACTTGAGCACGACGGTGCACCCGGCGGCCAGGGCCGGGGCCAGCTTGGCCAGCGCCAGCTGGTTCGGATAGTTGTAGGCGATGATCGCGGCGACGACCCCCGCCGCCTCCTTCTCCACCCACCGGTGATGCTGCATACCCCGGCTCTCGATATTGCCGAGGTCCTCGGTCAGCGGGTAGGTCTTGAGCAACTCGGCGTAGAACCGCACGATGTCGATCGGCTGGTCCAGCTGAGCCCCCGCGCACAGCGCGGCGGTGGCCCCGACTTCGGCCGTGGTCAGTTCGGCGAGCTCGTCCCGGTGCTCGAGCAGGGCCCGGTGCAACTGCTCCAGGCAGCGCACCCGCAGTTCGGTGTTGGTGGACCAGTCCGTGGTGTCGAAGGCCAGGCGGGCCGCGGCGACGGCGGCGTGCGCGTCGGCGACGGTGGCGTCGGGGGCATGGCCGAGCACGGTGCCGGTCGCGGGATTGATCGAGGGAAACGTCCGCGGCGTATCGCGCAGCTCTCCGCCGATCAACAGCCTCCGGTCAGCCCGCTTTTCGTCCGCGATGGTCGACGTTTCCTGCATCATCCTCCTCAGCCGATTCCGTGATGTGATGGAAACTTCATTCTCATCACCGGCGAATCATACATTCACATGATGAGAACTCAAGCAAACCTAGATGGGCTAGTCATGGCCTATCCGACCGGCTAGTTCGCGCCTTATTCTCACTGCCTGCGGTACGCCCACATCTTGCGATATACAGAAGTACGAGAGTACGGTTCTCATAATCGGAAGGAAGATTCTTGAAGCTTGAGACGCCCGCGGCCAGCCCGGCGCCAGGAGTTCAACGGTGAAGAACGCCGTCGTCACCGGAGGCGGTTCCGGCATCGGTGCGGCCATCGTCGCCCGACTGCGCGCCGACGGCCTCAATGTCGCCACCCTCGATCTGGCGCCCTCGGACGACGAGCACGCCCACGTCGCCGATGTCACCGACCGCGCCGCGGTGGACGCGGCCCTGAACGCGGTGCGCGCCCAACTCGGCCCGATCTCGGTACTCGTCAACGCCGCCGGACTGGATTGCTTCAAGCGGTTCACCGACGTGTCGTTCGACCGCTGGCAGCGGGTCGTCGACGTCAATCTCAACGGCGTCTTCCACTGCATCCAGGCCGTGCTGCCGGAGATGATCGAGGCGGGCTGGGGCCGCATCGTCAACATCTCCTCCTCCAGTACCCATTCGGGTGCTCCCTATATGGCCCCCTACGTCGCGGCGAAGTCCGCGGTCAACGGTCTGACCAAAACCCTCGCCCTGGAGTACGGGCCCGCGGGCATCACCGTCAACGCCGTCCCACCCGGCTTCATCGACACCCCGATGCTGCGGGCTGCGGCGGGCAAGGGGTATCTCGGCGATATCGACAAAACCATCGAAGCGACTCCGGTGCGCCGGATCGGCCGCCCCGAGGACATCGCCGCGGCGTGCGCATTCCTGGTCTCCGAGGAAGCCGGCTACATCACCGGCCAGATCCTCGGGGTCAACGGCGGCCGTAACACGTAACGAAAGGACACGCACAGTGGGGAATTCAGAAGGCCGGGTGGCCGGGAAGGTCGCATTCATCACCGGTGCGGCCCGCGGGCAGGGACGCAGCCACGCGATCCGGCTGGCCGAAGAGGGCGCCGACATCATCGCCGTGGACATGTGCAAGGACGTCGACACCGTCGGCTACAAGATGGCGACCCCCGAAGAACTCGAAGAGACCGCCCGCTTCGTCGAGAAGGCCGGGCGGCGCATCGTCACCGCGCAGGCCGACGTCCGGGAGGCCGCCCAGCTCAAGGACGCGCTCGACACCGGGCTCGCCGAATTCGGCAAGGTCGACATCGTGGTGGCCCAGGCCGGGGTCGCGGCGATGAAGGGGCAGCCGCCCATGCAGGCCTGGACCGACGGCATCAACACCAACTTCGTCGGCACCATCAACGCCATCCAGGTCGCCCTTCCGCATCTGGCCGAAGGCGCCTCGATCATCGCCACCGCATCGGCGGCCGCCCTGATGGACGCGCACAACAAGCCCAACCCGGGCGCCGATCCGGGCGGAATGGGCTACATGGTCTCCAAACGCCTGATCTCGGAGTACGTGCACTACCTGGCCACCGAGCTCGCCGTCCGCGGCATCCGGGCCAATGTGATCCATCCGACCAACTGCAACACCGACATGCTGCAGAGCGAGCCGATGTACCGCTCGTTCCGACCGGATCTGGAGAACCCCACCCGCGCCGACGCCGAACCCGTCTTCGGGGTCCAGCAGGCCATGAAGGTGAACTTCGTCGAACCCCAGGACATCAGCAATGCGGTGCTGTGGCTGGCCTCCGACGAGTCACGCTTCGTCACCGGCATGCAGTTGCGCGTCGACGCCGGGGGCTACCTCAAGTGGTACGACTACCACGTGTGATGCCGCGTTCATCGATAGGAAAGGGGCTGGCACAGTGAAGGTTTCGGTCGATGCGAGTCGTTGCCAGGGCCACACCCTGTGCTCGATGATCGCACCTGACTCGTTCGAACTCGACGATGTCGACGGTCACGCGTCACCGGTCTCGGAGGTGGTGCCCGCCGACCAGGAGGAGGCGGTGACCGAGGCCGCCCACTCCTGCCCCGAGCAAGCCATTGTCATCGAGTGAATCTTCCGCCACACCCAAATCGAACACCAAGGGAGACAACGCCGTGAGCACGCATGAGGTCACGACGGACGCCGACCGTAAGAAGAACAGTTACCACTTCGACCGGCACACACCGGAATACCGTCTGCAGTTCCAGGAGATCACCGAGGAGATGCAGTCCCGGTGCCCGATGGCATGGTCCGATGCCTACAACGGGCACTGGGTGGCCGCCGACAGCAGGCACGTGTTCGAACTGGCCCGCTGCCCGGTGGTGTCCAACCACCACGACATCAGCGGCGAGACACCGTTCCAGGGCATCACGATCCCGAAGGCCAGCCGCGCCACGGTCGTTCGCGGCGGCATCCTCGAAATGGACGAACCCGAGCACAGCGCGTACCGCGGTGCGCTCAACCCTTACCTGTCCCCCGCGGCGATCAAGCGGTGGGAGCCGTTCGTCGACGAGATCACCCGCGCCGCGCTCGACGAACACATCGAATCGGGCCGGATCGACTTCGTCGAGCATCTCGCCAACGTGGTGCCCGCGGTGTTCACGCTGGCGATGATGGGCATCGAGCTCAAGAAGTGGAACGTCTACAGCGAGCCCACCCACGCTTCGGTCTACACCCCCGAGCACTCCCCCGAGCGGGAGAAGATCAACGAGCAGCACCGCGAAATGGGCATCGACATCATCAACAACATGATGGAGATCCGGGAGAACCCGCGGCCGGGGCTGGTGAACGCGCTCCTGCAGCTGCGGATCGACGGCGAGCCCGCTCCCGATATGGAGATCCTCGGCAATCTGGGCCTGGTGATCGGCGGCGGCTTCGACACCACGACCGCACTGACCGCCCACGCGCTGGAGTGGCTTGGCGAGCACACCGACGAACGCGAGCGGCTCAGCCGCGAGCGCGGCACCCTGCTGCACCCCGCCACCGAGGAGTTTCTCCGGTTCTTCACGCCGGCACCCGGTGACGGCCGGACGTTCTCCGAGGATGTCGAGGTCGAAGGGCAGCAGTTCAAGCAGTACGAGCGGCTGTGGCTGTCCTGGGCGATGGCCAACCGGGATCCGTCGGTGTTCGACAAGCCCAACGAGATCATGCTGGACCGCAAGGGCAACCGCCATTTCAGCTTCGGCATCGGCGTGCACCGGTGCGTGGGCTCCAACGTGGCCAGGACGGTGTTCAAGTCGATGCTCACCGCCGTGCTGGACCGGATGCCCGACTATGTGTGCGACCCGGAGGGCACCGTGCACTACGACACCATCGGCGTCATTCAGGGCATGCGTAACCTGCCCGCCACCTTCACGCCGGGCAAACCGCTCGGACCCGGGTTGGACGAGACCCTGAAGAAGCTGCAGCAAATCTGCGATGAGCAGGAGCTGGCGCGGCCGATCACCGAGCGCAAAGAGGCCGCGGTCATCGACTGATTCGCCGATCTCACCTGTAACAGCAGCACCCCCCGTGTCGATAGTCCTGTTAACCTCGGTTGAGGCCACTTGACAGGCAAATGTGCACACTCGCCGCCGTACCGGCGGAGCAGATGGGGGTAATTGGAGAGATGATGAAGTTTTCGCGCGCAAAACTCGCAATGGCCGCCGGTGGGCTCGCCGTGGCGATCCCCGCCACGGCCGGTGTCGCAACCGCGGCCCCGTTCGATTCGGCGGTCAACACCACCTGCACCTACGAGCAGGTGGTCGCCGCGATCAACGCGGAGCAGCCCGCGCTCGCGCAGCAGTTCAACGCCTCACCGTTCGCCCAGGGTGCGCTGCGCAGCTTCCTGGCGTCGGGCCCGGCCGAACGCCAGCAGACCGTGAACCAGCTGCAGAGCAGCCCCGCGGCGCAGGAATACTTCGGACCGATCAACTCGATCGCCGGTAGCTGCAACAACTACTGAGCCCACGTTCTCTGCGCGAGCAGACGTGTAGGTACCCGAAAATGGCGTTTCCCGGGTACCGCCGCGTCTGCTCGGCGAAAAAGGTGGGCGGCCGGGCGAAGGTCAGCGGCGCGGCAGCCCGAGCACCTGGGTCGCGATGATGTTGCGCTGGATCTCCGATGTGCCACCGGCGATGGTGCCGCCGAAGCTTCTGGCGTAGCGTTCGAACCAGCTCGCGAAGTAGTGGTCGAGGTTCATGTGTTCGTAGGGGCCGGTGGTGGTCGGGTGGATCAGGCCGTCCGGACCCGCTGCGGTCAGCGCGTTCTCGAGCGCATTGCGCTCGGCCTCGGACCCGAACAGCTTGAGCACCGACACCGACGCGGTGTCGGCCTCACCGCGCGACGCCTTGGCCAGCGCGGTCGATCCCATGGCGCGCAACGCCTGATAGTCCATGACGGTGGTGGCGTACTGGTCACGTTCGAGTTCGGTGCGCGGTTCGAAATCGGCGAGCATGTTGTCGATGCGGTCGGCGAACCCGAGCCACATCATGGTGCGCTCGTGTCCCAGCGAGCCGTTGGCCACACCCCAGCCACCGTTGAGTGGTCCGACGAGGTTCTCGGCGGGCACCCGGGCGTCGGTGAAGAACACCTCGTTGAAGTCGAGATTGTCCGGTCCGCACATATCGGCGAACGGTCGGCACACCACGCCGGGGGTATCGGTCGGGATGATCAGCGCGCTGATCCCCTTGTGCTTGGACACATCCGGATCGGTCCGCACGAACGTCAGCAGGAAGTCGGCGTCGTGGGCCCCCGAAGTCCAGACCTTCTGCCCGTTCACCACGAAGTGGTCCCCGTCCGGGACGGCGCGCGTGCGCAGCGAGGCCAGATCGGATCCGGCGCTCGGCTCACTCATCCCCAGCGACGCGGTCTTCTCACCGCGCAGCACCGGCACGGCCCAGCGGTGCTTCTGCTCGTCGGAGCCGAACGTCAGCAGCGATGCCGCAATGATGTTGACGCCCTGCGGATTGAAGCTGTGGTAGATCCGGCGCCGGCACAGTTCGTCGAGGTGGACGAAGGTCTGCACTACGGTGGCGTTGCGCCCGCCGAACTCCGGCGGCTGGGCCGGCAGCAGCCAGCCGTTGTCGAACAGCAGCCGCTGCCAGTCGCGGGCCCACTGCGGCATATGCGACACCGATCGGGGCCGCTGCAGGGTCTGCGCCTCCGACGGCAGGTTGGCGTCCAGGAACGCGATGAACTCGGCGCGGAACTCCTCGACGTCGGAGTCGAATGTCAGCTGCATCTACAGTCCCCTGTACGTCGTGCGGTACTCGGCGGCGATCAGCGCCCGGTGCTCGGCCGCACCGCCCAACAACAACTCGCCGGCCTTGGCCCGCTTGAGCGCGAACTGGGCGTCGTTCTCCCAGGTGAAACCCATCGCCCCGAACAACTGCACGCCGTGGCGGAACACCACCGCCTGGCACTCCCCCGCCGCGGCCTTGGCCATCGACGCCGACAGCCTGCGGCGCGGGTCGTCGGCCGCGATGGTCAGCGCCGCGAAGTAGGCCAGCGCACGCGCACGTTCGATCGCGACGTGCATATCGACCGCCTTGTGCTGCACGGCCTGGAAGGATCCGATGGCCGCGCCGAACTGCTGACGCTGCTTGACGTGCTCCAGGACCAGGTCGAGGACCCGCTGGCAGGCGCCGACGGTCGTCACCGCCATCCCGGTCAAGGCCAGGTGCCGGGCCTTCTCGGGATCTGCGTGCACCCGGGCGGTGTCGTCGACGTGCACGTCATCCACCGTCACCGCCGCCACATGAAGGACCGGATCGAATACCGAATCGCGCTTGGCGACCACCTTGTCGGCGTCGACGAGGAACACGCCGGCATCGGTGACGACGGCGAACGTCTCGGCCCGGTCACCGTCGAGCACGTGGTGCGCGGTCCCGGCCAGCACCCAGCCGCTGTCGTCGCGGTTGGCCCGCACCCCGCCGTACACGGCGGCGCCCGCCCGCGCGGCATCGAAGCGCTCCCCGGCGAGCGGCGCGAACTGGGTCATGGTGGCCAGATACGGGGTCAGGTCGGTGGCCCGCCCCAGTTCCTCCAGCACGATCGCCAACTCGACCGCGTTCTGCGGATCGGTCAGCTCGGTCCAGCCCTGATCGATATAGCTCTTCCACAGGGGCGCCGGATCGACGCCCCGTTCGGCAACGTCGCGGACCAGCGTCGCCGGGCATTGTTTGGTCACCGCGTCCCGCACGGTCTCCTGCCACAGCCGTTGATCGGCATCGAATTCCAATAGCACCCGCACGCCTCCTGATGCGCCCTCACGTCGGTATGAGAATAGCATTCTCATGAGTCGATCTAGCGTTCTCGCCTCATCGATAGGGATTCTCCGCAGGTCAGCGCACAATGGCCGACAAAAGGGACCGCTCACCTGCTGCAGCGCCGCGATCCCGTCCGAGAATAATATTCTTGCTATTGAAGAATTCGGATCTAGACTGGGCACAGGTCCGGTGTCATGGGCGCACCGTCGGCGATGCGTGCGCACCACGATTCCGGACGAACATCGGAGGAACAGCCTTGACCATGCAGCATCCGGACGGGACGACGACGCCCCTCGTCGACGCGAGCGTGCACGTCTTCTTCGGGTCGAACCGAGACCTGCGGCAGAACTTCCTGCGGGAACCGTTCGCCAGCCGCGGATTCCCCGACTACGAGATGAATTGGTACGGGGCGCCCGGCGGTGAATACGCCAAGGGGACGAAGGGACCTGAACGCCAATACCCGGGTTCCGACCCCGATCTCGCCGCCGAGCACCTGTTCGCCGAGCGCGGCGTCGACATCGCGGTTCTGCACCCGATGACGCGCGGCATCATGCCCGATCGCCACCTCGGCACGGCGCTGGCCAATGCGCACAACGAGATGATGGTGACGCGCTGGCTCGACCACGCCGAGCACGGCGAGCGGTTCCGCGGCACCATCCGGGTCAACCCGGACGACACCACCGGCGCCCTGCGTGAGATCGACAGGTACAAAGACCATCCGCGGGTCGTGCAGATCGGCGTGCCGATGCAGTCGCGCGAGCTCTACGGCAAGCCGCAGTTCTGGCCACTGTGGGATGCCGCGGCCGAGGCCGGCCTGCCGGTGGCCGTCCATATCGAAAGCGGATCGGGAATTCAGTTCGCCCCCACACCATCCGGCAAGACCCGGACCTATGAGCAGTACCTGGGCTTCATGGCGCTCAACTACCTCTACCATCTGATGAACATGATCGCCGAGGGCGTGTTCGAGCGGACCCCCGACCTCAGGTTCGTCTGGGCGGACGGAGCGGCCGACCTGCTGACGCCGTTCATGTGGCGGATGGACTGCTTCGGCCGCCCCCACCTGGAGCAGACGCCGTGGGCCCCCAAGATGCCCAGCGACTATCTGCCGGGGCACGTCTACTTCATCCAGGGCGCGCTCGACGGACCCGGCGATACCGAGTTCGCCGGGGACTGGTTCGGCTTCACCGGCAAAGACGACATGCTGATGTTCGGCTCGAGCTATCCGCACTGGCAGCTCAACGAGCCACGCGTGCCGACCGCGTTCACCGCCGAGCAGCGCGACAAACTGTTGTGGCGCAACGCCGCCGAGCTGTACGGGCTGCAGAGCGCACTCACATCGTCCGCCCTTGCGGCGCAGTAGCGGGAATCCGGGAGGCTGGCAGAATGTCCATTACGGCGAACCCACGGGTACCGGCGGCCGAACGCATCGCGGTGCGCTGCGTCGACTCCGATGTCCACCCGATGCCCAGACGCGGCGAGCTGCTGGACTACATCCCCGAGCCGTGGCGCAGCAAGTACTTCATGAGCCACCGGGTGGGCGAGCAGATCTACTACGACGCACCGGATTACGCGCACTCTTATGCGATGCGACTCGACGCGTTCCCGCCCGACGGGGAATTCGCCTGCAGCGACCCCGATATGGCGCTACGCCAGCTCGTCATGGAGGCCGGATCGGACATCGCGATCCTGGAGCCGACCCACACCGAGAGCCGGCTGGGTGAGGCCACCGCGGCCTACTGCACCGCGGTCAACCAGTGGCTCACGAACCACTGGCTCGAGTCCCACAACAACTGGCATGAGCGCTGGCGCGGGTCGATCTGCGTGGCCATCGAGGAGCCGCAGACCGCGGTGGCCGAGATCGAGCGGTGGGCCGGGCACCCGTACATGGCGCAGATCCTGATCAAGGCCGAACCACGGC
>NZ_JBSFPX010000013.1:0-69469 GCF_053588415.1 Mycobacterium sp. NPDC003449 | reverse complement strand
GGCACTTTCGCGTATCTACACCCCACCAAAGCAACATTTCACGGAAAATCCGGGCTAGTCGTGGATGCGGATGTCGTCGATGGCCTTGACCGTCGTGGTGATGACCCATTCGTGGCGGTTCTACGGGCGCAGGATGTCAGCCGGGAGCGCGGTTTTGACGAATCCGCGTGCTGCAGTGGCGAGTTCAGCGTCTGCGGTTGCCAGTGATTCACCCGGCACTCACCGCGACCGATCTGCTCCGCGAGGTCGACGAGGAGCAGATGCCTCCCCCGTTCCGTCACATGACCCCGCTGACGTCCGAGGACGTCGCGCGCGCCGTGGTCACAGCCGTCCGCCGCGGCACCCGCCGCGTCGTTCTGCCCCGGACGGCCAACATGCTGCTGCTCGGCGAAGCCATTTCGCCTCGCCTCGCCGACCTCATCGCCACCGCGTTGACACACCGCCGGGTCGCCCGGGTGCTGAGGATGAGCCGCGGCAAGACCTACCACCAGATCATCGCCGAGGCCACAGCCACGGAAGGAGCACGTCGTGTGCACATCGCCTGAAGTCACGGTGGCCACGCCGATCAACGGACTCTGACCACCACCCCACTACGTTCGCTGCCCGGCCGATGCCAGGTCACCCGCCGCTACCTGCCGAACACCACTGCGTGCGACGAGTGCGCGCCTTACTGTGATGTCGCGCGCCCAGCGCATACACCGCACCAGGAGGTCGTGGAGATGTCCGGACGGATCGACAACACGGCCGCGACGCCCCCGGCGTCACCCATCCGCAGGGTCATCGTCGCCAGCCTGATCGGCACCTCGCTGGAGTGGTACGACTTCTTCATCTACGGGGTCGCGGCCGCCCTGGTGTTCAACAAGGTGTTCTTCCCGAGTTTCGAGCCGTTGGTGGGCACCCTGCTGTCCTTCGCGACCTTCGCCGTCGGGTTCGTGGCGCGCCCCCTCGGCGGGATCGTGTTCGGGCACTTCGGCGACAAGCTGGGCCGGAAGAACGTGCTGGTGGCCACCCTTCTGCTGATGGGTATCGCGACCATGTTGGTCGGGGTGCTGCCCACACACGCCAGCATCGGCGTCTGGGCTCCCATACTTCTGGTGCTGCTGCGGTTCCTGCAGGGGCTGGGTCTGGGCGGGGAGTGGGGCGGCGCGGTCCTGATGACCCTGGAGTCCGGGGATCCGCGCCGCCGCGGGCTCAACGCCAGCTGGCCCCAGGTGGGGGTCCCGATCGGGCTGCTGCTGGCCAACGGCGTGCTGTCGTGGATGGGCGCCATCACCTCCGACGCGGCGTTCGAGTCCTGGGGCTGGCGGGTGCCGTTCCTGCTCAGCGGGCTGCTGGTGCTGGTCGGCCTGTGGATCCGGTTGAGCGTCACCGAGAGCCCGCTGTTCACCGAGGTCGAGGAGTCACACGGGAAAGAGGGCGCCCCCATCGCCGAGGTGCTGCGGCGCTACCCGAAGAACGTGCTGCTGGCCATCGGGGCGCGGGTCGGGGTGGACGTCGCCTTCTACACGTTCGTGCTCTTCGTCACGACCTATGTCGGCACCTACCTCGGACTCCCGGAGTCTTACGCCCTCAACGCCACCCTGATCGCCGCGGGCGTGCAGGTGGCGGCGATCCCGTACTTCGGTCATCTGTCGGACCGGTTCGGCCGCCGGTCGGTCATGCTGGTCGGTGCGGTCGGCGCGGCCATCTGGGTGTTCGTGTTCTTCGCGCTGCTCGACACCGGCCAGTTCGGGTGGATCCTGCTCGCGGTGATCGTCGCGCTGATCCTGCACGCGTCGCTCTACGGGCCCCAGGCCGCGTTCATCGCCGAGATGTTCCCGACGCAGGTGCGCTACACGGGTGCCTCGATGGGCTACCAACTGGCCGGAATCCTCGGCGGCGCACTGGCGCCGATCATCTCGGTCGCACTGCTCGACCGGTTCGACACCTCGGTGCTCGTGTCGGTCTACGCGGTGGCCATGCTGGTGGTCACGATGATCTGCATCGTGGCGGCCCCGGAGACCTCGAAGCTCGATCTGCACGACGATGTCGGGCTGACGCAGCGCGAGGCGATCTGAACGGCCCTGTGCCCCAGCGTCGATCGTGGCTCGGTCAGCCGCCGGGTACCCGGAGGACGGGTTTGGGGGTGGTGCCGTTCGCGCTGTCCTCGGCGGCTTGATTGATCTGGTCGAATGAATAGAACGTGATCAACCGGTCGAACGGGAACCGTCCCTGTCGGTACAACTCGATCAGCTGAGGAATGAATACCTGACGCAGGCTGTCGCCCTCCACGATGCCTCGGATGCTGCGTCCGTTCAAAATCAGATTGTTGACGTCGAAGCTCGCCCGGGTTCCGGGTTTCGGAACCCCGACGACGCCCAACGTGCCCAGTCCGCGAAGGGCCTCGGCACCGGCTTCGAGAACTTCTGGCCGACTTGTGGATTCAAGAGCGAAATCGGCGCCGCCTCCGGTTATCTCTCGTACGGCTTCGGTCACATCGACCTCGCCGCTGTTGATGGTGTGGGTGGCGCCGAGTTCGGCGGCCAGTGCCAGCCGCGAAGCCACCGTGTCGACCGCGACGATTGTCGTAGCACCGGCGATGCGCGCGGCCATCACGGCGCTCAACCCGACGGCACCCGCGCCGTAGGCGACGAAACTGGCGCCCGGACTGACCTTCAGCGCATTGATGACGGCGCCCGCGCCGGTCTGAATTCCACATCCCAACGGCCCCAGCAATTCCAGTGGCACCTCATTCGATACTTTGATCGCATTGCGTTCGCGGGCCAGCGCATACGTCGAAAATGAGGACTGGGTGAAGAAATGGTCGTGCAATGGCCGGCCGTCCTCGCTTCGCAGGGCGATTTCTCCGTCCGGCCCGGTTCCGTTGAAGTTGTAGGTGGGGAAATACTTGCAGTACGTGGTATGCCCCGCGGCGCAGTAGTCGCAATGCCCGCAGTTGCCGTAACTCAACACCACGGGGTCACCCACGTTGAGGCGCTTGACGTCCGGTCCGAGGGCCGCGACCACCCCGGAGGCCTCATGGCCGAGCACCGCAGGCAACGGCACCGGGTAGTACTGGTCGCGCACGATGAGGTCGGTGTGACATACGCCCACGGCGGCGATCTCGACCAGCACTTCGTCGTTTCGGGGTGCGCTGATCCGGGCCGGTTCGATGGTGAACGGCCCGCCGGGCGCCCGGACGACCGCCACGGTGACGGGGCGCCGATCGGCAGTTGCTGACACCATGATGTCCTCCTCGGATGGCCATAAATGACGAATCACCTTGTGCACATGACAGATTCGCGTGGAAGACGTCATCCGCTCCGCGCATGGCGAGCGTATATCGGGGCGGTGGACGCCCGCGACCCGCAGCGGCCGACAACAATCAGGTCGAGAAGGAGTCCTTATGGCCGGCCCGCCGGATCGGGTTATGGACGACCTTCGCGATCACCTGCCAAGTGGTTAACGTCGACGAATGCCGCAGGATGAGAATGTCTCGGAATCGACGTCGACGCTGACCGTCCTGCAGGAGGTGGCGCCACCGTTGATACCCGGCGATGCCCACGTCGTCACCGTGCGCATCAACCACCCACCGGGCAGTCCCGGCTACCCGCCACATCGGCTCCCCGGTGGTCCCGGGTTCGGTTACATGATCGACGGTGAGATGTTGTTCGAGATCGAGGGGCAGGCGCCACGCGTTCTCCGCGCCGGCGACGCATTCTGGGGACCCGGTGGTGACGTGATCCACTATCAGGACGCCAACCACCGCTCCGACATCGCCTGCAGCTTCGTCGTCACCGTGTCGTGTCTGCCCGGCCGGCCGATGCGCGAATGGGTCACCGAGCAAGAGCTCGAGCAGCGGAGGGGACGCCGGGTCAGCTGAGTGATCGGCCCACCGCTGCGTTGAGTACAAGTGCCGCAGGGCACTTCGTCATCCGCGGTCCCGCGGCAGGCCCCGCACGGCGAGGTTCTTGTTCTTGTAGGCCTTGTCGCCGGTCACATCGCGGGCGAACCACCCCGGTGCAGTGAACGTCGTCGCGGCGGTTTCATCGGCGAACTCGACCTCGGCGACCACCAGCCCCTGCAGGGCCCCGCCGTACAGATCGAGCTCGATGGTGTGCGATTCGTGGGGAATTCGCAGGCGCACCTTCTCGATTCGCGCGCCCTGCGTCTGCGGCCACAACGCCTCGAACATCGGCCCGGTGATCGCGACGGTGGATTCACCGCGGATCAGGCCACCAGCCGATTTGACGGTCAACTCGAAGGACACGTCGTCGGTGCCGCGCACCCGGGCCTCCGAGCCGTCGGGCGCGACGGCGAGGTAACCCTGTTTGAGCACCATCCGGCGTTCGGTGATCCGGTCGAGGTCGTCGGGGAGGTTGCCCGAGTCGATCAGGAACTTCCGCTCGACCTCGGTCGCGGGCTTGTCGGCGGTCATGATGTCCAAGCCTATACGCCGATCAGTCGGTCAGCGACACCCGTGCGGCGACGGCCAAATCATCGCGGTCGCAGGGCTGTTCGAAGATCACCTCGGCGTTGCGGCCGGCCACATCGAGGGTCGCGATGGTGTTCCCGAACAGCGGACCGCTGCGGTTGCTCCACGACATCGGCAGCGTGGGGGAGCCGTGGCGGCGCGCCCACCGCCGGCTGAACCGGGCCAGCCTCGGCGACCAGCCGACCCTGAACACCGGTTTCACGTAGCTGGGGACGTAGTTGTGCACCGGCGAGCAGACCAGCTGATGCACCCGGGCGGTCGACTCCGAGGGGAATTCGGCACGGGCCGCGTAACTGTGGTGCACATCGCCGGAGAGCACCGAGACGGTGGCGGGACCGGGCGTGGCCCTGGTGGCCACCCCGAGGATCAGGTCACTCAGCCGCAGGAACGACTTCAGGAATGCCGCCCAATGCTCCAGGTCGGCGGCCTGGCGAACCTTCTCGGCCAGGCGACCCCGCAGCCCCGCCCGATTGGCCGCGATCTCGTTGACGATCTGCAGGTCGCCGACCGCGGGGGGAAGCAGCCACGGCAGCGACGAGCCGAGGATCAGATGGTCCAGCCCGTCCAGGCCGTCGTCGACCTGCTCTTGCAGCCAATCGAACTCGCGGTCGCCCAACATCTTTCGGTCGCCGCTGTCCAGGATCCGGGAGTTGCGCGAGTCGACCATGATGAGCCGGCTGCGGCCCAGGTCCCAGCGGTAACTGAACCGCACACCCTTCGCGCCGTCGACTTCGCGATCGGCCCGGTCGGCCAGCTCGATCAGCTGCGGCCAGCAGTCCCCGTCGGCGGCCAGTACCGCCTGATAGTCCGCGTCGCGGGCCAACTCGGCCGGGCTCAGGTTCCCGAGATGTTGATACACCCAGTAGGACGCGAGCCCGGCCCGGATCCGGTCACGCCACCACGGTTTCTGATTGACCTCGGCGCGCCAGGCCCCGGAGGTGTTCCAGTCGTCGCGGATGTCATGGTCGTCGAAGATCATGGCGGTGGGCACGGTCGACAGGATCCATCGGATGTCGGGATCGCCCCAGGTGTGCCGATACAGCGCCTCGTACTCCTTGAAGCTGACCACCTCGTCGGGCGGGCGGTGGCTGTGGGCCGACCGGCGACGACGTCCCGCGAGGTGCCTGCGGGCCTCGGGGGTCAGCTCGTCGGCGTACACCTGGTCGCCGAGCAGGATCAGGGCGTCGGGCCACTCCTCGATCGGCAGCGCGGTCAGCCGGGCGGCATAACAGTCCAGGGCATCGAGCCCGAGTTTGTCGTCGAGTTCGGCCACCCCGGTTTTCGGATACCGGCAGGACCCGAAGATCACCCGCAGTCGGTCGGCGGTGCCCGGCCCCCGTGTTCGGATCACGCTCGGTGCGAACCCGGAGTCCGGTTCCGGCCAGACCCGCACGCCGTTGACATGTACCTGGTATTCGGTCGTGGAGTCCGCGGCCAAACCTTCCACCGTCACCAGCGCGTAGTGGTGGCCCTGCACGTCGAACGTGCGGGCGCGGCAGCCGAGCACCTCGACCTCGGCCGGTTCGTCGGTCTGCACCCAGACCACGGCGCTCGTCGCCGAGACATGGCGCAGGACGGGGCCGAGTACGAGAGGCACCGGCCCAGCCTAGAGCCGGCGGTCAGCCCGAGCGGTCCCAGTGGTCGGTGGCCACCAGCTCGGCCAGCGGCCTGCGGCGCACCGGGCCGTGCGAACCGCGCGGCCAGCCCACCACGACGTGCCCGGCCAGCATCCAGTCCGGTGGCACACCGACCGCATCGCGGATCAGCCGCTCACCGCCGTAGGACGCCCAGCTGGTCAGGCAGGCGCCCAGACCCTGCGCCCGCGCCGCCAGCAGGAAATTCTGCATGGCCGGGAAGATCGAGCCGCCCAGCAGCAGCTCGGAGGCGGTCGGAAACTTCTGCTGGGTGAACAGCACCGACGTGAATTCGCCCGCCCGGTCGTGCAATTCGTAGGTCGCCCGGTCGCTGCGGGCCCGCCGGCCGGTGTCGTGGTCGGCCGGGCGGCTCATCCCGTAGACCGGTTCGATCACCGCCAGCGCCTGCGCGGCCGCCTCGGCCACCACCGCCCGCTGCTCGGGCGAGCGGAGCACGACGAACCGCCAGGCCTGCGCATTGGCCCCCGACGGCGCCCAGGCCGCGGCCTGCAGGCAGCGGGTGAGGGTGGCGTCGTCGACCGGCTCGGCGGTGAACCGCCGGATGGTCCTCGAGGTCGACATGACCTCCCAGACGTCGTCGGTCACCGGTGACCCCGAGTCAGACATCGCGTTCCCCTTCGCTCGATGCAGGTGAACTTATTCGGCGACGGGCCGAGCGCACGGCACCGGGTTAATCTCGAGGACGGCCGATCGGACATCGTGGGTATGAGGGGGAGCGTTGGCGCAGCACAGCACGCGGCGCCGTGTCACGACGAATCCGGCTGGCCACGGTCGGGGCGGCCGGCGGCCGTACAATTACCCGCTGTTGCACCCGCAGATCGCACCACCGCCCATGGGGTGCGCCGATCACGATGCGCCGCCTCGCGAGGACCTGGTGTTCTGATGTCCGATCTTCCCCCCGTCGACGACGACGCGGATCCGCGGTTGGGTCCGCTGCTGGCCTGGCGGCAGGAACTCGTCGACTCCGGTGCGGTGGCGGCCCGCAGTTTCAAGGAGGCGCATCTGCGGCTGGTGCTGCGCTCGGGCCGCACCGATGTCGAGCAGATCCGCGCCATGCTGCCCGGGTCGGTGTCCGACCACGCCGAGGCGATGGCACGACTGCTGGCCGAGCTGGGGCCGACACCGCCGACCGACCCGGAGACGAGTCCCGGCCGGCACCGCAGCCCCGACACGTCGACCCGGGTGCCGGTGACCCGGCCCGGCCCGCCGGCCGGCGACCCACCGCAGGAGCCGCACGGGCTGCGGGAGCCCGACGACCCACCCGAACCCGAGGTATCGGCACCGGCCCCCGAGCCGGATGAGACTGCGCTGCAGCCAACCGACTTCGCCACGTTCCAGTTCGGCGACCAGCAGCCGCCGGGCCACGGCATCACCATTGTGCACCGGGACGGGCTGTCCAGTCCCGGCGTGGTCGAGCTGAGCTGGCCCGCCCACGAGACCGACGGCGTCGCGCTGTATCGGGTGGTCAGCGCCGAGAACCTGGCCCCGTACGGGCCGGACGGCGAGGGTGTGGTCGCGGTGACCACGCGGTGCGCGACCGTCGACACCAGGCCGCTGACCGCACCGTTCCGGCACTACCAGGTGTGGCTGAACACCGGCGACACCCAGGACGAGGCGCTGGCCGCCCAGCCGGTGCTCTACGCCGCCGCGGTGCTGGTCAACCCGGTCCACGACGCGCTGATCGGAGCGGACTCCGGCCGGGTTGTCGGCCGGTGGACGGTGGTCGCCGGGATCAGCGCGGTGCACGTGTATCGGGTGCCGGTCGAGCACGCCGACGGCGATCCGCAGGCCGACACCCCGTACCGGATTCTCGCCGACACCGGCAACCTGGCCGGGTTCGTCGACGCCGAGGCGGTCGCCGGGCAGCGCTATGTGTACCGGGCCCGCTGCGCGGTGCGGGTCGCGGGGGCCTGGCACCTGTCGGAGGCGGCCGAGGTCGAGGTCACGGTGTCGTCGGCGCTGAGCCCGGTGACCGATATGGTGCTCGACCCCGGCGACGACGGGTCGCTCACCCTGTCCTGGACCCCGCCCCGGTCCGGCGAGGTGGCCGTCTACCTGACCCAGGACGGGCCCGGAACCGAATCCGGTGAACTTGCCGAGGATGCGCTCGACCGGGCCGGGCTGACCGCCGAGCGGCGGGTCAGCCGGCCGGTGGCCGATCAGACCGGCCCGGACGGCAGGCCCCGCTCGGTGATGTCGGGGGTGGCCTGGCCACCGGACTGGAGCCGCGCCTACTTCACCCCGGTCACCACCCGCGACGGCCGCGCGGTCCTCGGCCGCATCGTGTCCTCGGTGCGCACCGGCAGCATCGGCGATATCGAGCTGGCCGACTACTGCAACAAACAGGTGCTCACGTTCGACTGGCCCGAAGGCGCCGCGAGCGTCGTGGTGTACCTGGCGCCCAAGGGCCACGATCCCCGAACCGGCCTGACCGGCAAATCGTTCGAGATCTCGCTGGAGGAGTACGAGAAGTACGGCGGCATGCACCTCACCGGACAGCTGCCGGTCGAGGGCTGCTCGCTGCACCTGGCTCCGGTGGCGTTCTCCGGCGGCCGCCGGGTGATCGGGGCGCTGGCCGGGGTGGAGTATCCCGGCCTGCTGCGGCTGCAGTACGCGGTGCGAATCGGGCGCGATCCCAACGGGTTCCCGACCACCGCCACCGTCGCCGTCCGCTCCGAGCGCGACGTTCCTGGCGCGCCGACGTTCGTCCTGATCAACAACCCGCAACGGATCCCGCTCAGCGTGCACGACGGCCAACCGGTGGAGGTGGCGCCGCTCAACGCGCAGGGTGAGCTCGCCGACCAGCCGTCCACCCAGCTGCGCTGGACGGCCCTCACCGCCTCGGGCAGCGGCGAGTTGTGGGCGGCCAATGTGGCCGGCCTGCAAGGCTGGATCAGGCTGTTCGTCAACATCACCTCACCGTCGCAACTGCGGGTGGTCGCGCTGCTCGATCCGCCGGTGGAGTCCCTTCGGCTCACCGTGACCACGCTATGACGGGGCGGTTCGGCCAGCTGGCCTATACCTCGTTCGACGCGGTCGGATCGGCAGGCGGCTGGCAGGTCAAGGAGACCAGCGGTGAGCTGACCCCCGATGAGACACAGCTGCTGATCGCCGGTGTCCGCACGGTGTTCCGCACGGTGCAGCCGACCCTCGACTATCCGACCCCCGAGCAGCTCGAGCGGGGCCCGCGCCGGCTCGCCTACCAGCGGGTCGAAGGCGGGGGAGCCGGTCTGTGGCATACCTTTCCGGCCGGGTCGGACAGCACCGGCCGGCCGGGCAACGTGTTCGCCCACGCTCTGTTGGACCGCGCCCCCGACCTGCTGCCGCGCAGCCGGGCGATCGAGTGGTGGCGTTCGGAGCACTGGCTGCGGCCCTACGGCGCGGCCGCGGTGTCGCGGGCGGGGCTGCCGCTGACCGCCCCGGCCCCGGGGTCGGCGGTGACCAGGGACAGCGTGATCCAATTCGTGCTGGACCCCGACGCCTGGCGGCTCGCGACACTGTTCGGGCTGCTCGACGCGGTGGCCGCGGCGCTGGCCGGTGGGCCCCGGGTGGTGCTCGGAACCGAATCCGCGGATTCGGCCGCGCAGTGGATCGGTGTGGTGAGTTTTCTGATGTCGCCGGGAACGGCGGCGCAGCTGAGCTTTTCCACCTTCGACCGCGCCGATCAGCTGTCACCGCAGAGCGAGCACGTGCTCAGCGCCGTGCCGACCGCCGACCTCGACGCGGTCCCGGCGGGCATGGTGACGCTCGGCGAGTCCGAGACCCTTTCGCTGGGGGAGTTGGGCGGCGAGCCGCACCGCACGGTGCGGGGAGACTGCGTGCAGGCCACGGCGTGGTCGGCGATGGCCCAGGTGGCGCTGCTGGACGGGGTGTCGGCGCGCCGCGTGCTCGACGATATCGACACCGTCGCCACCCAGGTGCGTGACGACGGCCTGCATCCCGCCTGGCCGCTGGCGATGGCCGTGGTGGGCCACGAGGAATTCGCCGACGCTCAGCCCGAGGCCCACGACGTCATCACCCGGCACTCCCCGGCCGGGGTGGCCGTCGGATCGGTCGCGGCCTTCACGATCGCCGATGTGCTGGCGGCCGCGGTCGGCGCCACGACGGCCGAGGCGTGGCGCGCTGTGCAGGAGCTGCCCGCCGGACCGGCCGCCGCACACGCCGACGCCACCTACCTGTCGCGGGCCATCGCCGATCCCGACTGGCTGGCCCAGGACGGCCCGATTCCGTTGGGGCCGAGACCGTTTCACGGGAAACCAACACCGCGGTCGGTGCACGCGGCGATCGGCTCCGTCCTGGCCGGCAGTCATGCCCCGGAGCGGCTGCTGCGGATCGCCGATCTGCTGACCCGTTCGGGGATCGACGACGACCGGCTGCCTGCCGCACTCGTCGACGGTGTGGTGCCCCATCTCGCCGACGACGGTCTGCGGCGCCGCATCGACGCCGAGAGCAGGCTCATGCTCGGCGCGGCGTTGCTGCGGGGTGACACCGAGGGCCGCCACATCGGCGACGACCTGCTGGACTGGCTGGTCGCCGACACACCGCAGGCCCAGTCGGCGGCGCTCGCGCAGGCGCTGCCGTGGGACCCGGTCTGGACCGGCGCCGCGCTCCGGGGGGTGCGAACCGGCCGGCGCGGTCCGCTCGACGCCGGGGACCGGGGCGCGCAGTTGTGGTGGGTACGGATGAGCGGTGCCGAACGGTTCGAGGGTTTCGCGGCGGCGCAGGTGTGGGATCCCGTCGACCTGCTGCTGGCCGCCGGGGACGGCACACTGCCGGGGACATCCGCACTGCGGACCCTGATCGGCGCGCCGGATTCGGCGGCCATGAGCCAGCTGGCCGCCAAGGTGATCGACGGTAACGGCGACAGCTCGGCGGTGGCCTGTGCCGCGGTCCGCCACATCGAGCCGTGGGACTGGATGCTGCAGCGCTATGTGCAAACCCATCAGCCGGCCTACATCCCGTTCTGGGATGACGCGCTGGCCGCCGTCGAACCCGGCGGGGTGCATGCCGATTTCGCGGTGCGCCTGCTGACCTTCGGTCTGCTCGGGGTGCTCGCCGGGCAGCCCTACCCACACGCCTGCGAAGAACTGGCCGCCGATGCCGGACCCGGTGACCAGGCGGTGGCCCGGGTGCTGCCAATGGTCGACGGACGCCAGATCGAGCCGCGGATGGTGGCGGCCATCAGCCTGCTGCGCGCGGCGTCCGCCGAGGCCACCCACCTGCCGCTCGGCGCGGTCGACACCATGGTCGCCGCGCTCGCCGAACGCGTCGCGGTGACCATGCCCGATGACGAGAACGAGATAGACGGGGTGACGGTGTTGATGGCCCAGATGTCGGGCGACTCCTCGGAAGGCGCGCTGCGCGGATACCGGCGGATGGTGAGCCGGCTGCTGGGCCGCCGCGGCGACCCGCACACATCGCCGTCGATGCGACGGTGGGGTGCGCACTGAGATGAGCAAATGCCCGCGCTGCTTCTCAGTGTTGAGCCCCAACGAGCACCTGTGGACGCTGCCACCGCTGCCCGGCGCCACCCGGTACCGCGACGACGTCGCGACGGCCTATCTGGGGACGCCCGCCGACTGCGGACCGCTCTACACCTGGTCGCGCACGGCGGGTTACGCCGGCCCGCCGCCGCCGATCAGCGAGGCCAGCCGCGCCCTGCAGGGCAATGCCGTGGAGATCTGCCCGGTCTGCCACTTCACCCTGCCCGAGGGGTGGCGCGAGGGGCACACCATCTGCATCGCCATGGCGGGAGCCCGGGCCACCGGCAAGAGCCTCTACATCGCGGTGCTGATCAAACAGCTCGAGCTGTTGTGCGAGCGGTTCGGGGTGTCGATGGAGCCGGTGACCAGGGGCACCGCGCAGGCCTATGTGAGCAACTACCAGACCCCGCTCTACGTCCAGCGCGGACTGCTTCCGCCGACCCCGACCGTGCACACCCAGACCGCCAACCAGCGTGAGCCGCTGGTGTTCTCGATCGGCGCCTGGCACGGGGTGCGTCGGTTCCTGGTGCTGCGCGACGTGGCGGGCGAGGATATGGAATCCGGCGATCTGCACGCACCGCCGTTCCGGTTCTTCGGTAACGCCGACGGGGTGTTCTTCATGTTCGATCCGCTGCGCGTGCAGTCGATCCGCGATCAGCTGCACGATCTGCTGCCTGCCCAGCTGTTCAGCGGGGGCGACCCCCGTTCGGTGCTGAGCAATCTGCTCACCGCGTCGGGCCACGGCCAGCCCAAGCTCGCGGTGATCCTGTCCAAGTTCGACGTGCTGCGCGCGCTGCGCGACGTCGAGGGCTCGGAGTGGAGCCTGGTGATGTCCAACGGCGGGGCGGCCTACCTGCGCGACACCTCCGACGGCCACCACTACGACGAGGCGGGCGCCCAGCTGCTGCACGAGGAGGTGCGCAGCCTGCTGATCCGGCTGCACGGCGGCGCCATCGTGGCGGCCGTGGAGAACCCGGCGAGCGGCATCCGGTTGCCCACCCGCTATTTCGCGGTGTCCGCGCTGGGGCATCCGCCCAACGGAAACCGGTTGCACGCCAGGGGGATCGCCCCGTTCCGGTGCGTGGACCCGGTGCGCTGGGTGACCAGTGGATTCGGGGTGCTGTAGGGCGCGTCCGCCGCGCTCTTTATGGTGGGCTGCGTGGGTAGCAACCAGCGCGCGAAGATCGTGATGAGCGACGACGAGATCGCCGGGTTCATCGAACGCAGCCGGACCGCCACCATGGCCACGGTGCTGCCCGACGGCAGACCGCACCTGGTCGCCATGTGGTACGCGGTGCTCGACGGCGAGGTGTGGTTCGAGACGAAGGCCAAATCGCAGAAGGCGGTCAACCTACGGCGCGACCCGACCATCACCGTGATGATCGAGGACGGCCTGACCTATGACACCCTGCGCGGGGTCTCCATCGACGGCAGGGCCGAGATCATCGATGACCCGGAAACCCTTCTGCGGGTGGGGATCAGCGTATGGGAACGCTACACCGGGCCCTACACCGAGGAGATGCGGCCGTTCGTCGACCAGATGATGAACAACCGCATCGCGGTCCGGGTGGTGCCGGGCCGGCTGCGCAGCTGGGATCACCGCAAACTCGGTATGCCCGAGATGCCGGTCGGCGGGAGCACCGCCCAGTATCTGGCGGTTGAGGCCGGCTAACCCGAGGGCCGCGGCCGGGGCTTGAGCCGCGCATTCGGCAGCGGCGGTGCGGGCAGGCGCTGGAGACCGCCGTCGCGGCCGACATACCCGTGCACCTCGCCGAACCGGACGTCGCCGGCCTGCCACAGCTCCCGGTAGGCGGCGATATCGGCGTGGCTGCGGCCGACGAAGTTCCACCACATCACCAGCTCCTCCTCGAACGGTGGCCCGCCCAGCAGGATCAGCCGGGCCGGGCTGTCGCCGCGGTTGGCGAGGTGCAGCGCCGTGGCGCCGGGTGCCTGATACGCCAGATCGGCCGGCTCCAGCGCGGTGCCCGCCACCTCGACCGAGCCCCGGTCGAGCAGGACGCCATGTTCGAAGGACGGGTCGACGTCGAGGGCCAGATCGGCGCCGGGGTCGAGGTCGACCTGGGCGCCCAGCAACGGGGTGAAGGTATGCACGGGGGAGTGCGCATCGGCCAGCTCCCCGAGAAACACCCGCAGAGTGGCGCCGTCGACGGTGCGTGGCTGCGGTGCGTGGTGGGCGAAGTCGCGGCCGGTGTCGCGGTCGGAGTCGGGTAGGGCCACCCACAGCTGCACCCCGTGCAGGGTCGAGGTGTTGTCCGTCGACACCTCGGAATGGCAGATCCCGGCCCCGGCCGTCATCAGGTTGAGCTCACCCGGGTGGATCAGGGCGTGCACTCCGGCGCTGTCGCGGTGTTCGATCTCCCCGGCGAACAGCCAACTGACGGTCTGCAATCCGGTGTGCGGATGCGGGGGCACGTCCATGCCGGTGCCGCCGCGGACCTGGTGCGGCCCGTAGTGGTCGGCGAAGCACCACGCGCCGATCAGGGACCGTTCCCGTTGCGGCAGGGTGCGCCGGACCAGGAGCGCCCTCGGGCCACCGAGCGGCACCTCACGTGCATGCAGGACGCCGGTGAATGCCGAAGCGCCACAGGTGACCTCGGCGGGGGCGGGATCGGTGTTGCTCATGCGGTTGCCTCGCAGGCTCGGCTCCCGCATTCCCACCCGATGATTCGCTCGCAAGCGTCGCTCATGAACGCCACGCTAGTGCGGTTCCGTCGCGGGGGAGTGCGGTTAGCATGGCGCCATGACCCGGGCACTGACCGCCGATGACATCCGCGGCGCTGATTTTCCGAAGCCGCCGATCGGCAAGCGGGGCTACGACAAGAAGTCGGTGGACGACTTTCTGCAGCTGGTCGCGCGCCGCCTGGAGGGGCGGGGCCATCTGAGCGCCGAGGACGTCCGCAACATCGCCTTCCCGAAACCGCCAGTGTTGCAGCGCGGCTACGACGAGGATGAGGTGGATCGCCTGCTCGACGATGTGGTCGCCACTCTCGAGCGGTGACCGTCGGACGGTAGCAACAAGTTTGGGGACGGTGCCGGCACTGCGCCTCGCGGCGAGTGGTCGCTCGAAGCGACGGTTCTAGGTGTGGGGCCCGGGGCAATGCCCGACACCGTCGAGCTGTGTAACGACACGCCCCGGGCCCGTATTCCTCCCCCACTGGAAAGCTGCCTCCCCGCTGCCGTCCCCTCGAAAGCGGCAGCGAGAAGGCCTGGTAGCAAGCTTCTGGATCAGACCGCAGTTCAGGCGACGGCGTCGGGAAACACCAGCCGCGTCTTGCGCATCGGGTAGCCGTTGCGCTCGGCCAGCGAGCGCAGCTGCTTGAGCGCGAAGCTACGGCCACGGCCCCCCTCGGGGACCATGATGCCCGCCCACAGCCCTTCGGCCTTCGGCAGTTCGCAGGCCTCGCGGGCGCACAACCAGCGCCGCGGGCATTCGCGGCAGATGGCCTTGGCTGCGTCGTCGGGGGTGGAGGTCCACCGTTCCGGGTCGGCGGTGCACACGCCGAGCGGGATTCCGTTGGCCATCAGTGCGGTCATGGTGCGTCTCCTGTTAGGGATTTCGTTGCGGTGTCCACCGCGTTGGGAGGAACGCTATAGGAAGAACCGTAGCGATGCAACAGTTTGACGTGAAGTCGCCGGTCGCGCGTTATCGCATTTTGTATACGCAATGACGCAATACAACCAGCGTAAAGCCGGGTTAACTCCAAAACCGCACGTCAGCGCCGTGTTATTGACTCCGGCATCAACCGTGGCATCGGTGCGGTTCGTACCGGTCCCAAGACGTAGCACCGAAATGGTTTGCTGGGACCCGCCGTCAGTCGAGGCGTAGCGGTGCTGCGGTCTGGGGTTAGGATTGACGGGTCCCGGCGGTCCACTCCAGCAGCCGAACCGAGCAGAGAGAACTTCAGCGAGGAACTCATTCCGAGATGACAGACGCGGAGTACGACCTCGCCACCGGCGAATTCGACGTCGGCCTGATCCGCGCCGGAGCGGCCGCCGCCGCGCGCAGGCGCGAACTCGACATCAGCCAGCGCAGCCTGGCCGCGGACGGCATCATCAACGCCGGCGCGCTGATCGCCTTCGAGAAGGGCCGCAGCTGGCCGCGTGAACGCACCCGCCTCAAGCTCGAAGAGGTGTTGCGCTGGCCGCCGGGGAGCATCGCGCGGCTACGACAGGGGGGATCGGTGCCCGCCGCGGTATCCGCCGTGCCCCCTCCGGCCGCGGTTCCCGCCGCCGCGTCACCGCCCCGCGCGATGCCGGCGCCCGCCGGGGTGACGAGCAGCGACGAGGTGCCGCTGATCGCGCAGGCCGTGCTGACGGCGGTGAACACCCTGGAGACGACGATCGAAAGCCTGCCCGCGGTCACCGATCCCGAATTCACTCCGAGGGCCACGGCGGTCCTCGGCGATCTGCGGCAGCTCGAAGCGGTGGCAGCGCGGGCCGCCCGGATCAGCATGGTGACCCCGCCCCTGATCAAGGCGCTGAGCGCGGTACGTCGCCACATCGACGGGCTGACGATGCGCGCGGCGACCGCTCCCGGTGCGACGCTGGGGCAGCGGCTCTACGCCGCCCGGCGCGATGCCAACCTCACCATCGCTGAAACCGCGCAGGCGGCAGGCGTTCCCGAAGACGCCGTGGCCCAGGCCGAAGCCGAACACCCGGTGGACGCGGGCACCGTGCACGCCATCGAGGCGCTGGTCGCGGCGCTGCGGTAACCGACTCAGTGCCGGTCGTCGCTCTTCGGGAAATGGTGCGCCAGCATCGCGGCGATCTCCAGGAACTTGCGTCGCACCGGCGTCGACATCTCGCGGGTGTTGACCACGCCGCCGGGCCGCAGGTGGCCGTCGAAGGGCACCTCCACGACGGCCTGGCCCTGACCGGAGAACTGACCGGCCAGGATCGAACGGGTGCGTTTGTCGGCATGCCCGTCGGAGTCGTTGAGCACCACCACAGTGCGCTGCAACAGCTCGGTCATCCCGCGGGCGGACAGCCAGTCCAGGGTCTGGCCGGCCGTGGCGGCCCCGTCGACCCACGGTGAGGACACCACGATCAGGGCGTCGAGGTCGCGCAGCACCTCCTGTGTGACCGGCGAATCCATTGTGGAGCTGCAGTCGACCACCGAGATGGAGAAGTGTTTGTCCAGCCGGCTGGTGGCCTCGCGGTAGATCGCCGCGTCCAGCACCCGGCGCCGCGCGGGTGTGCCCTCGCCGGCCAGGACGAACAGCCCGGCCGAATTGTTGCCCACCCGGCTGCGGACGTCGGCGAAGGTGTCCAGGTGCTTGTCGGAGGCCAACTCCCAGTACGAGCTGTGGGCCTGCGGGTCGATGCGGCTGCCCAACTTGCCGAATGAGGTGTCGGCATCGATGGCCACCACCCGGTCGTCCTGGCGGAGCTCGGCGAAGATCGAGCCGATGCTGGCCGAGACCGTGGTCTTGCCGACCCCGCCCTTGCCCATCACCCCGATCTTGTAATGCCCACGCAGGACGCTCTTGATGGTCGCCTCGAGCTCGGTCTGGCGGACATCCTCGGGTGAGGGCCCCGGATTGATCAGGCCGAAGGTGGCCCGGTAGACGAACAGCCGCCAACCGCCGCTCGGCGGCTGACGGCGCGGCGGTACCAGATCGTTGACCCGGATCCGGTCGGCATAGGACCCCTGCGGGTGGGCGGGCGGCGCGCCGGGATCGGAGGCGAACCCGCCGTCGGGCGGCCAGGGAGCACCCGGGGCCGGGGCGCCGTATGGCTGCTGCGGCTGCTGCGGCCCGGGTGGGCCCGGCGGCTGCTGGGGCGGCGTCGGCCAGCCCGGCGCCTGCGGTGCCCACGGGTCCGGCGGGTACGCGCTCGGCGCGACCGGGTGACCATCATGCGGCGCGGGAGGCGGGGACGGCTGGGGTTGGACCGGTTGCGCCGTTTGGGTCGCCTGGGACTCGCGGAACGAGGTCCGGGCCCGTTCGGCGTCGGGGTCGGCGGGAACCCCGTGACCGGAATCCCCGGCGTCCACGTTCGCGGCCTGCGGGTGCGCCGGATCGACGGGTGGCCGGCCGGGTATCGACGGCGGCTCGGGCGCCCTTCTGGTCGGGCGGGTCGGCCCGTCGGGTTCGAAATCGGACTCCTCGGGTCCTGTCCAGCCAAGCTCTCTACGCAAGGTGTCGTCGGGGTCGGTCACGACTAAATCTCCTCCGAAAAGTCACACGCGATGAGAATCTCGACCGCACTCAAAGTATCGGCTACAACCCAAGATGACCGAAGGGCCCATGCGGTTCCGGAGGCCAGCAAACGAAGCCCGGGTCGGCGGTGGGCACGGGTTCGGCCGGGCCAACGCGGTGCGGGTTGCGCGGCCGGAGGTGCCGTCGGCGTCATCGCGGGTAAACGCCCTGTGGCATGGCGAATCCGCACGTGGAACCGCCCGGTCCGGTCGCCTCGGAGGTGGCGTCCCCGGCTCGAAATTGGTGCGCCGCGGGTGGTGAACCCGCTGGTAATCTCGGTTCCGGCGGAGGGGAGGCCGGGATGAGATCGGGCAGCGATGCGGTCGAGTTTGGCAAATCCGGATTCGGCGACGCTCGGATCGTGTCTGCCGCCGAGTCCCCGATTCTGGCCGCAGGCCAGCGCGTCATCGGGGGCATGGGAGCCACGACCGGAGTGGGCGAACCGGAGGACGGTATGCGGTTCGGCGAGGGTGCGCAGCGCTTCCGGGCCGCCGGCCGGACGCTGATCGGTGCGGTCCCCGGCGACGGCTGGGCCGGCGCCGGTTCGTCGGCCTATACCGACCGGACCGACGAACTTGTCGGCCGAACCGGGGCCATGGTCCGGGCGGACGAACTGGTGGCCTCGGTGCTGTCCCGGCAGGCCGAGCAGATCGCGGCCACCCGCGACGGGCTGTACGCGCAGTCCGGCTGGCTCGCCGATATGAGCCGGATGACCGGGGCGGCGGGCCTTCCCGCTATCGGCCCGGCCGCGCGGGCCAGGGCCGAGTTGGCGATGGTGGCCAGATCGGTCGGTGAGTCGACCGATCAGCTCATGACGATGCAGGACAACGCCACCGCCAACGCCGCCGAGGTACGGGATGCGGTGAGCCTCTATGCCGGGATCTCCGGAGCTGAGACACCCGATGACGATTCCGACCCGCCCCTCGGACGGCTGGCCGAGGACCCCGCCCATGAGCCCGAGGAGCCGGAGGAGCCGGCAAGTGCGCCTTCGGGCGGTGACGCCACCGAGAACCCGGCGCCGGCCGTGGAATCGGCGGCCGCGCAACCCCAGACCGCACCGGCGCCGCCGGCGGCCACCGGAGCGGGGGCCGGGTCCGGCGCGGACATCGCGGGTGCGCTGGCCGGGGTGATGGGGTCGATCCTCGGCTCGCTGACCGGCCTGCTCGGCGGCGTCGCGCAGACGGCAGGTCAGGCCGCCCAGACCGCCACCCAGGCCGCGCAACCGGTCGACCCCGTCGGCGCCGACCGGATCGACGAGGCCACCGAGGTCGACGAGCCCGCCGAGCGCGATGAGGGCAAAGACGATGAGCCCGCAGACGACGGCCGCGACGGCACCGGGGAACCGGCCGACGGCGAGGCCTTGGCCGAGGGACCCCGCGAGTCCGGTCCGGACGACGATTCCGCTGGAGAGGGTGACGCGGGTGCCGCGATGACGCTGCCGCCGGATCTGCAGGTCGCGTCGATGCGGGGCGCCGGTCCGGAGCCGGCGCCGGTGCTGGTGGAAGCGGATTTGGAACAGGCCCAGCTACGTGCGCCGGGGGCGGCTAGATTAGAGCCCGATACTCCCGGATTTGTTGCGGTCGTCGCGACCTAGCGGGTGCGGGATATCAGGAGTCGAGGGGATTCATGTCGGGAGATTTGCGGGTTACGCCCGCGCATTTGCGCGAACTGTCGGCCAAACAGGAGCAGGCCGCGGCCGCCCTGACCGCGGCCACCCAGGCGGTCGACGGTGTGGACGCCGCCGTGCGCGGGTCGCACGGACCGATCTCGTGGTCGACGGCCGCTGCCGTCGCGGCGGCCCAGAATGCCCGCCGGGCCGCGGGCACCGGGATCGCGACGGTGTCGCAGGAGCTCGGTGCGAAGCTGACCAGCGCCGCGGGCCGCTACGACGGCACCGACGCGTCAATGGGCGTCGCCATCGACGAGACGGTCCGGTAGGGGCAGCGATGACATCCGCCTATGACACCGGACAGGGCGCGCCCCATATCGACGATGTGGTCGCGGTAGAGGTGACCATCGACGGCATGCTGGTCATCGCCGACAAGCTCCAACTCGCCGACTTCCCGCCCTCGCTGGGGATCCGGTTGAACATTCCCCAGCCCGATCTGCGCAAGATCGTCTGGGAACAGGTGGAACGCGATCTCACTGCCCAGAGTGTGCTGGACGTGTTCGGTGCACCGCATCCCGAGGTCGCGGCCATGCTCGACACTCTCAGCCGGGCCGACCGCACCCTGGAGGGGCGCTGGTGGCGCCGTAGCGCCGGGCAGATGATCCGGTTCGTGGTGTGCCGCAAGGGTGCCCGCCATGTCGTCGCCGCCCGCGACAACGACATGCTGGTGCTGCAGCGGGTGGCCCCGCAGGTGGGGCTGGCCGGCATGGTGATGACGGTGCTGGGCGAGGGCTCGCCGGCGAGCGTCGAGCCGCTGACCGGAGTCGCGGCCACCCTGGCCAACTGCCGCACCGCCAATGAGCTGACCGGTTACGGTATTCCGCCGACCTCGGCGCGGATCTACGCCGGGATCATCTCCGAGCCCGACGGCTGGGTGGAGATCGTGGCCACCGAACGGCACCCGGGCGGAACCAGCTCGCAGGTGGATGTCGCGGCCGGGGTGCTGGATTCCAAGCAGGGCCGGATCGTCTCGATTCCCCGCAAGGTGAACGGCGAGCTGTACGGCAGCTTCCTGTCCGGGACCAAGGACAATCTGCAGCGCGCCCTGGACGGTCTGGTGGAGTTCCTGCCGTCCGGGTCGTGGTTCGACAAGCCCGAGGCGGACAGCCCCCATTCGCATTGAGAGAGGCCGCGACGGTGGGTGACATGCCGCCATTCGATCCGGACGACGCTGACGATCACGACAGCCTCGCGGCGCTGGATTTCGTCTACGCGCCCGCCGGCGCCGAACCTGCCGAGGACCAACCGGGGGTTCCGTTGTTCTCGGTCACCAATCCGCCCGAGACCGTCACGGTCTCGGCGTATATGGACGGCCGGGTGCACCGGATCGAGCTGGCGCCGAAGGCCGTCGACATGACCGAACGCGATCTCGCCGACGAGATCGTGCTCATCGCGGACCTGGCCGGTCAGCAGGGCCGATCCGCCCAGCACTCGCTCATGCTCGAGGGCATGCGCGAGTATGGACACGACGATTTGGCAACCCGAGACTTTCTGACCCGTGAATTGAACCTGCCCACGCCCGAGCAGGCTGAAGATGCCCGGGCTCAGGTCTTTTCGACCCGTTACGGAGGCGACCATGGCTGACCCCCTCGCTGGGATGTTCGGTAGTGCGGTCGGCATGCTGTCCAGCTCGCCGGCCCGCGCCCTGGAGATCTTCACCGAGATCACCAACTACGACGAATCCGCGTGCGACGCTTGGGTGGGACGGATCCGGTGCGGTGACACCGACCGGGTGACCCTGTTCCGGGCCTGGTATTCGCGGTCGAACTTCGGCCAACTGGCCGGGGCGGCCGAGATCTCGATGAACGGGCTCAACGCGCGGATCCCGATCGGCGGCATCTACGGCCGCGACATCAGTTACCCGATCAACTCGCCGTTGGCGATCACCATGGGTTTCGCGGTGCAGGAGGCCGCCGAGGGCAACTACGCCGATGCGATGGAAACCTTGGAGGCCGCCCCGGCGGGGGGCTCGGACCATCTGGTGTCGTGGGTCAAGGCGGTGATCTACGGTGCGGCGCAGCGCTGGACCGACGTCATCGAAGAGGTCCGCGGCGCGGACCGGTGGCCGGACAAGTTCCTGGCGGCGGCGGCGGGGGTGGCGCACGGGGTCGCGGCGGCCAACTTGGGATTGTTCACCGAGGCCGATCGTCGGTTGACCGAGGCCAACGACACCCCGGCCGGGCAGGCCTGCGCCCCGGCGATCGCCTGGTACCTGGCCATGGCGCGGCGCAACCAGGGCAACGAAGAGTCCGCCGTGGTGCTGTTGGAATGGCTGCAGGCCAATTTTCCGGAGCCGAAAGTCACTGCGGCGCTCAAGGATCCGGCGTACCGACTGGAAACCACCACGGCCGAGCAGATCGCCGCCCGCAAGGATCCGTGGGACCCGGCCAGCGTGGTCGCCGACACCTCGGCCCGGGAGAAGCTGCTGGCCGAGGCCCAGGCCGAACTCGACCGGCAGATCGGTCTGAGCCGGGTCAAGGAGCAGATCGAGGCGTACCGGGCGGCCACCCAGATGGCCAGGATCCGTGCCGCCCGCGGGATGAAGGTCGCCCAGACCTCCAAGCACATGATCTTCGCCGGGCCGCCAGGCACCGGCAAGACCACGATCGCCCGGGTGGTGGCCAACATCCTGGCCGGCCTCGGGGTGATCGCCGAACCCAAGCTGATCGAGACCTCCCGCAAGGACTTCGTGGCCGAGTACGAGGGCCAGTCGGCGGTCAAGACCGCCAAGGCCATCGACCGCGCGCTGGGCGGGGTGCTGTTCATCGACGAGGCCTACACGCTGGTGCAGGAGCGCGACGGCCGGGCCGATCCGTTCGGCACCGAGGCGCTGGACACGCTGCTGGCCCGGATGGAGAACGACCGGGACCGTCTGGTGGTGATCATCGCCGGCTACAGCAACGACATCGACCGGCTGCTGGAGGCCAACGACGGCCTGCGGTCGCGTTTCGCCACCCGCATCGAGTTCGACTCGTACTCGCCCGATGACATTGTCGAGATCGCCAAAGTCATTGCTAAATCTAATGACTCGGATCTGGACGACGAGGCCGGCAAGCGGGTGCACGAGGCCGCGGCGTTGCTCAGCCAGCGCAGGCTGAATGGCAAGCCGGCCCTGGACATCGCCGGCAACGGGCGATACGCGCGCCAGCTGGTGGAGGCCGGCGAGCAGAACCGCGATATGCGGCTGGCCCGGACCCTGGACTTCGAAAGCCTGGGTGTGGAGCAGCTCAGCGAGATCAACGGTGAGGATATGGCGACAGCGATTGCGGCGGTGCACAGCCGCCTGAACATCGGCGAATAGGCAAGCGATGGCAGGGTTTCGGCTCACCACCAAGGTCCAGGTCAGCGGCTGGCGCTTTTTGTTGCGCCGCGTCGAGCACGCCATCGTGCGCCGGGACACCAGGATGTTCGACGATCCACTGCAGTTCTACAGCCGAGCCGTGTTCGCCGGGGTGGTCATCTCGGTGCTGGTCTGCCTTGGCGCGGTGCTGTTGGCGTATTTCAAACCGCTGGGTAAGCAGGGCAGCGACCAATTGCTGGTGGATCGCAACACCAATCAGCTGTACGTGATGATGCCCGGCACCAACCAGTTGCGGCCGGTCTACAACCTGACCTCGGCGCGGCTGGTGCTCGGCAACGCCGGCAATCCGGTCGCGGTCAAGTCTGAAGACCTCAACCGGCTGGCCAAGGGCCAGTCCATCGGCATTCCCGGCGCCCCGTACGCCACGTCGACCGGCGCACCCGCGTCGGCGTGGACGCTGTGCGACACCGTCGCCAAACCGGACAGCTCGGCACCGGAGGTCGAGAAGTCGATCCTGATCCAGTCGTTGGACCCGTCGGCCGGCGCGATGCGCCCCGATCAGGGCATGTTGGTGTCATTCGAGGGCGCCAACTGGCTGATTACCGAGGGCGGGCGACACACCATCGACCTGGCCGACCGGGCAGTCACCTCGGCGGTCGGCATCCCGGTGACGGCCAGGCCGACGCCCGTGTCGGAGGGACTTTTCAACGCCCTTCCCAATATGGGGCCGTGGCAGTTGCCGCAGATCCCGGCCGCGGGCGCGCCGAATACGCTTGGGCTACCCGCCAATCTGGTGATCGGCTCGGTGTTCCGGACCGCCACCGAGGACGAGCCGCAGCATTACGTGGTGCTGCCCGATGGGGTGGCGCGGGTCAACGGCACCACTGCCGCGGCGCTGCGGGCGACCAACTCCTACGGACTGCTGCAGCCGCCCGCGGTGGAGGCCAGCGTGGTCGCCAGGATCCCGGAGCAGGTGTATGTGTCGCCACTTCCGGACAAGGCACTGAAGATGCTACTGCGCCAGGAGGCCCCGGTGCTGTGCTGGTCCTGGCAGCGAGCACCCGGGGACCAGGCTCCCAAAACCACGGTCATCGTCGGCCGCCGGCTGCCGATCACGTCTGCTTCGCTCGGTACCGGCATCGACCAGATCGACGGTGACGCAACGGTTTATATCGATGGTGGGCAGTTCGTGCGGTTGCAGTCGCCGGATCCGCGGGTGGGGGAGAGCCTCTATTACATCGACCCGCAAGGTGTGCGCTACGGCATCGCCAATGACGACGCGGCGAGCAAGCTGGGGCTGTCCGGTCCGGTGAACGCGCCGTGGCAGGTGGTGGGTCTGCTGGTGGAGGGCCCGGTGCTGTCGAAGGAGGCGGCGTTGCTGGAGCACGACACCCTTCCGTCGGATCCGAATCCGCGCAAGGTCGAAGAGAGACAAGGGTCATGACGACGAGGAAGTTCACCCCGACGATCAAGCGCGGGCCGCGGCTGACCCCGGGTGAGATCAATGTGACCCCGCCGGACGATCTCGGCATCGAGATCCCGCCGTCGGGCATTCAGAAGGCGCTGCCCTGGGTGATGGGCGGCTGCATGATCGGCATGCTCGCGATCATGGCATTCACCGGTATCCGGCAGCTGTCGCCGTACATGCTGATGATGCCGCTGATGATGGTCATGGGGACGGTCGGATTCATGGCGGGCGGCGGACCCGGGGGCAAACGGGTACCCGAGATCAATGCCGACCGTAAGGAATACCTGCGCTATCTGGCGGGCCTGCGGACCAGGGTGACGTCGTCGGCGTCGGCGCAGGTGGCGTTCTTCAGCTACCACGCACCGCATCCCGACGACCTCCTTTCGGTCATCGGCACCCACCGGCAGTGGTCACGGCAGGCGAACTCCGACTTCTTCGGCGCGGCCCGGATCGGCATCGGCGCCGAGCCCGCGGTTGACCGGTTGCTCAAACCGAACACCAGCGGTGAACTGTCCGGCCCACAGGGCGCACCACAACCGCATCTGGAACCCGTCAGTCATATGTGGGTGACCAAGTTCCTGCGCACCCACGGCCTGGTCCATGACTGCCCCAAACTCGTTCAGCTGCGCACTTTTCCGACGATCGCCGTGGGCGGCGACCCGGAGGGGGCCGCGGGTCTGCTGACCGCGATGGTCTGCCAGTTGGCGGTCTTCCACCCACCGGATCTGGTGCAGATCCGGGTGCTCACCGACAACCCGGAGGATCCGAACTGGGCCTGGCTGAAGTGGTTGCCGCACACCCAGCATCAGACCGACACCGATGCGGCCGGCCCCACCCGATTGGTCTACACCCGCCCCGACGGGTTGTCGGATCTGACCGCACGCGGACCGCACAGCGCCGACGCGGCGCCGGGCGGCCCCTATGTGGTGGTGGTCGACCTGACCGGCGGCAAGGCCGGGTTCCCGGTGGACGGCCGGGCGGGCGTCACGGTGCTGACGCTGGGCAATCATCGGGGGTCGGCCTACAAGCTGCGGGTCGACGCGGACGGGACGGCCGACGACAAGCTGCCGAACCAGAGTTTTCGTGAGGTCACCCGGGTCAGCGACCGGATGCGGCCGGCCCAGGCCAACCGGATCGCGCGCAAACTGGCCGGCTGGTCGATCACCGGGACGATCATCGACAAGAACGTCCGGGTGCAGAAAAAGGTCTCCACCGAATGGCATCACCTGGTGGGCGCCAAGACGGTCGAAGAGGTCACCCCGGCCCGTTGGCGGATGTACACCGACACCGATCGGGACCGGCTCAGGATCCCGTTCGGTCACGAACTCAAATCCGGCGAGATCATGCACCTCGACATCAAGGAGGGTGCGGAGTTCGGCGCCGGACCGCACGGCATGCTGATCGGCACCACCGGTTCGGGTAAGTCGGAGTTCCTGCGGACTCTGATCCTGTCGTTGGTGGCCACCCACCACCCCGATCAGATCAACCTGTTGCTCACCGACTTCAAGGGTGGCTCGACGTTCCTCGGCATGGAGAAGCTGCCGCACACCGCCGCGGTCGTCACCAATATGGAGGAGGAGGCCGAACTCGTCGGCCGTATGGGTGAGGTGCTGACCGGTGAACTGGACCGGCGCCAGTCGATCCTGCGTCAGGCCGGTATGCAGGTGGGCGCCGCGGGTGCGCTGTCGGGTGTGGCCGAGTATGAGAAGCACCGCGAACGCGGCGCCGATCTGCCGCCGCTGCCGACCCTGTTCGTGGTGGTCGACGAGTTCGCCGAACTGCTGCAGAACCACCCCGACTTCCTCGCCCTCTTCGACCGGATCTGTCGGGTTGGGCGCTCGCTCCGGGTACACCTGCTGCTGGCCACCCAGTCGCTGAACACCGGCGGTGCGCGCATCGACAAGCTCGAACCCAACCTCACGTACCGGATCGCGTTGCGCACCACCAGTTCGTCGGAATCCAAGATGGTGATCGGCACCCCGGAGGCGCAGTACATCACCAACAAGGAGAGTGGTGTCGGGTTCCTGCGGGTGGGCATGGAGGATCCGGTGAAGTTCCGCAGCGTCTACACCGGCAACAACCATGTGCCCGCCGAGATCGAATCGGTCGACGGCAAACCCAAGCCGAAGGCGCAACGCCAGGCCAAGGTGCGGATCCACCAATTCACCACAACCCCGATCTTCGATACGGCGGTGTCCTAAATGAGTACAGAGGCCGAACCGCGGGTGCTGCGCGAGGTGGTGCTCGGACAGCTGGGGACCGGTGAGAGCCGGGCGTACAAGATGTGGCTGCCGCCGTTGACCGATCCCACCCCGGTCAACGAGCTGATCGAGCGTGAT
Organism: Mycobacterium sp. NPDC003449; assembly: GCF_053588415.1. Taxonomy (NCBI): domain Bacteria; kingdom Bacillati; phylum Actinomycetota; class Actinomycetes; order Mycobacteriales; family Mycobacteriaceae; genus Mycobacterium; species Mycobacterium sp. NPDC003449. The sequence goes on along the minus strand of NZ_JBSFPX010000013.1, from coordinate 42,859 downwards.
TATCAGCGTAGGCCGCTGCGGTTCGGGCTCGGGATCATGGACGAGCCCCGCCGGCACCGCCAGGAGGTGTGGGGTGTCGACGTTTCGGCGGCGGGCGGCAACATCGCGATCGGTGGTGCGCCCCAGACCGGTAAGTCGACATTCCTGCAGACGCTGGTGCTGTCGGCGGCGGCCACCCATTCGCCACGGCAGGTGCAGTTCTACTGCATCGACCTCGGCGGCGGCGGCCTGATGTACCTGGAGGATTTGCCGCACGTCGGTGGTGTGGTCACCCGCGCCGAACCCGATCGGGTGAACCGCGCCGTGGCCGAGGTCAAGACGGTGCTACGGGCCCGTGAGCAGGTATTCAAGCAATACCGGGTGGGGTCGATCGCGGCCTACCGCGATATGCGCGACGATCCCAACAGTCCCGCGGCGCAGGACCCGTTCGGCGATGTGTTCCTGGTGATCGACGGCTGGCCGGCCTTCGTCGCGGAGTTCCCCGACCTGGAACCGACCATCCAGGACCTGGCTGGTCAGGGGCTGGCCTACGGTGTGCACGTCGTGATCGCCACCCCGCGCTGGACCGAGCTCAAGTCCCGGGTCCGCGACTATCTGGGGACCAAGGTCGAATTCCGGCTCGGTGACGTGAACGAGACCCAGATCGACCGGATCACCCGGGAGATCCCGGCGAACCGGCCGGGCCGTGCGGTCTCGATGGAGAAATTCCACCTGATGATGGGGGTGCCGCGGCTGGACGGTGTGCACAGCGCCGACAACATCGTCAACGCCATATCGTCTGCGGTGGAACAGATTTCGTCCCGCCACACCGATCATGCCCCGCAGGTGCGGGTGTTGCCGGACAAGATCTACCTGCATCAGTTGGATACCAACCCGCCGGGACCGGACGCCGATTACCGGACCAGGTGGCAGGTACCGCTGGGATTGCGCGAATCCGACCTGTCGGTCGCCTACAACCAGATGAGTGTGACTCCGCACCTGCTGATCTTCGGCGCACCGAAGTCGGGGAAGACCCGGATCGCGCAGGCGGTGGCGCAGGCGATCTGCGCACGCAACAGCCCGCAGCAGGTGCGGTTCATGCTAGCCGACTACCGGTCGGGTCTGCTCGATGCGGTGCCGGAGACCCACCTGCTCGACGCCGCCGCGATCAACCGGAACCAGGCGACCTTGGAAATATCGATCCAGGCGCTGGCCTCAGAACTGCAGAAGCGTCTTCCGCCGCCCGATCTGACCACCGCACAACTGCGGGCGCGATCCTGGTGGAAAGGTCCCGACGTGGTGCTGTTGGTCGATGACTGGCACATGATCGTCGCCGCCTCGGGCATGGCACCACCGATGGGGCCGTTGGCTCCGCTGTTGCCTGCCGCCGCCGATATCGGTCTGCACATCATCGTGACGTGCCAGATGAGCCAGGCGCAGCGGGCGACGATGGACAAGTTCGTCGGTACGGCCTATGGCGCCGGTTCACCGACCTTGTTCCTGTCCGGGGAGAAGAACGACTTCCCGTCGCGGGAGATCATTGTCAAGAAACGGCCCCCTGGCCAGGCGTTTCTGGTTACACCCGACGGCAAAGAGGTCATTCAGGCGGCCTATGTCGACCTACCCGAAGAAGAAGTGTTCTCACCACCCCCGGAGGGCAGTTAGTATTTGTTCAACGCACTCAGCAACGCTGGCGGCGGCCCGCCAGCAAAGGATTCGGGGGACAGATTCCTTGACCGTCTGGCAAATCGCTGCCATACCGTCCGCGAGTGCTTGTCCATAAGATTTGTGAAAACGAAAAGGAGTCCACGCAAATGGAACCGTTGATGCACAATCCGGGTGCCGAAGCCGTCGCGGCACAGGTCATCGCAAACGCGGCCCGTGGTCTGGCCGGTGGCACCACCGCCTCGGCGGCAGTGACCGGACTGGCGCCTGCCGGAGCGGACGAGGTCTCGTTGATGGCTGCCGCCGGCTTCGCGTTCGAAGGTGTCGAGGCCCTGACGCAGAACACGTTCGCGCAGGAAGAGCTGGCGCGCGCCGGCACGGCGTATTCGCAGGCCGCCGCCACATATGCCGCCGTTGATGCGGCCCAGGCCACCACGTTCTAGCCGGCCGAGCCGCGCTCGCCAGTAGATAGGTCATCGCCAATGGTCGCGCTTCCACTGCCGCCGATCTGGGCCGCATTGCCGCCGGAGGTGAACACCGCGCGCTTGATGCTCGGTGCCGGCCCGGCGCCCATGCTCCAGGCGGTAGCGGGCTGGGAGGGTCTGGCGGTCCTGTTGGAGAGCCAGGCAGCCGAGTTGGCTGGGGCGCTCAGCAATCTGACATCGGTGTGGAGCGGCGCAGCAAGCGAACGCGCTGTCTCAGCAACCATGCCGATGGTCGTCTGGCTGCATACGACGGCAATGCAGGCCCAGAAGCGGGCGCTGCAGGCCGGGGCTCAGGCGAGCTCTTACAGTCTGGCGATGGCGACGACGCCGCCGATCCCGGAGATCGAGCAGAACCACGTCACCAACGCCACCCTGAACGCCACCAACTTCCTCGGCATCAACACCGTGCCGATCGGGCTCAACGAGATGGACTATTTCGTCCGGATGTGGAATCAGGCAGCGGGAGCGATGGACGGCTATCAGGCCGAAACCACCGCCAACCTAATGTTCGAGCCGATCATGCCGATGCAGCCGATCGTGATACCCGGCGTGGGCGAGACCGGTGCGGCTGCGGTGCTCGCCTCGACGGCGCCGCGGACCGCGGAGGGTGTGCTCCGTAATGGAATGGTGACGGGGCTCGGGATGCTGGCCAGCGCCGAATCCGCCAAGTTGACGGCCGGGCGTATCGGGTCGGGAATCGACGGTGCGGAGCGCGCGGCCGAGAGCGGAGCCCAGAAGGGCCAACAGGCGGGCCAACAGCAGGGTCAGCAAGAGCAGGGTGGCCAGGCCATGCAGCAAGGTATGCAGATGGCCATGCAGATGGGGTCGCAGGCGGCCCAGGTTCCAGCGCAGTTGGGCCAGATGTTCCAGAGTCAGATGCAGACGATCACCCAGCCGCTGCAGCAGGTCACCCAGATGGTCAGCCAGTTCAGCGGAATGGGCGGCGCCGACAGGACCATGCAGGTCGGACTGATGGGGGCCAGTCCGTTCTCCAGTCACCCGATGCTGGGCGGCAGCGGGCCGGCCTCGGGAGCCGGTCTGGTGCGAGCTGCGTCGCTACCCGGCGCGGGCGGTACACCGGCGCGCACACCGCTGTTGTCGGGAATGTTGGGCATCAGCGGGGAGCCGAAGCCGATGCTCGGAGGAGCCGGGTCGGGTGCGGGTGGCCCGGTCGCACCGGTCGGCGGCGGTTCCGGCGGCGGCGCTCCGGTGGCACCCGCGAGCAAGAACGACAAGAAGAGTGAGCCGAACAAGGACGGGATTGTCGCGCCGACCGCGCTCACCTATAACGACGACGCCGACGATGACGACGACTGGTGAGTCGTCGACCGATAACAGACTTTCCGGCCTAGGGGTCGGGAGACTCGCCATTCTGTGGTGGGGACACAGGAAGAAAGGGACGAACTCAAATGACGAACATGGAAACAGATGCTGCAGTCCTCGCCAAAGAGGCCAGCAACTTCGATCGGATCGCGGGTGAACTCGACGGCGTGATGAAGCACGTCGACAGTGTCGCCGGCGGCCTCGTGTCGACGTGGCAAGGGGAATCGGGTGGCGCGGTGCAGCAGGCGTTCCTCCGGTACCAGGAAGCCGCGGCGAAGCAGCGGCAGGAACTGAGCGATATCTCTACGAACATTCATGGTTCCGGTACCCAGTACACCGCGACCGACTCGGATCAGGCGTCCGCCGTGCATCAGGTCGCGAGCAGCCTCGGCCTGAATCACTGATCGCGACCAACCAACTAATCAGGAGGAGTGAGTTATGTCAGGACAGCAGGTATGGACATTCGGTGCGATCGAAGGTGCAGCGGGCGACGTGCACGGGTCCGCAAAGGTCGTTGAGGGTCTGCTGACGGAGGGCAAGGGATCCCTCGCGGCGCTGCAGTCGGTGTGGCAGGGTCAAGGTCTGGATTCGTACCAGTCCGTTCAGATGCGCTGGGACACCACCGCCGCTGAGCTCAATACCGCTCTGTCGAACCTCGCGAACACCATCAGCGAGGCCGGTCAGGCCATGATGCACACCGAAGGCAGCGTCGCCAGCTCGTTCGGTGGCTAGTTCTCGCGATGCACAACTGGTGGGCGGAAGTCGACCTGGGTAAGCCGGGTCGAACCCGCCCACCATGTGTGCTTGGGTGTAAAGATCACAACCATCTGCATTTACTTTGAGGGGTTCCAATGTCGGCCGACTATGACCGGCTCTTCCATTCGTCGGAACCGGACAAGCCGGTCGACGATGCCACGATCACCGTGGACCGAGACGCCATTGCGAACATGATCTCGTCGACCAGGCCGGTACCGGTGAACGAGGCAAGCTCCACCGAGCATCCGGTCACGCCGATGCCGACCGCGCCGGAAACACAGACCCAGGCGGCGCCGTCCCGGCATGCCGAGACCGCGCCGCAGATGCCGCCGCCGATGCCGCCGCCGCCGGCCAGCGCACCGCAGTGGCCGCAGAACCCCCTGTTGCGGGCTCCGCAGGGGCAGCAGCAGTTCGCAGCGGGCGCGCGCCATGAACAGCAACGGGCGATGCCCGAACCGGCGGCGCGGGTGGCGCCCGGGCCGGCACCGTCGCAGTTCAACGATTTCGATCCGGAGATCAGCGGGGCATGGCGCGCAGGCCAGGCCATCCCGGCACCCAGCGCGCCCGGCCCCACGTCGGCCGCCTCCATGGGCAACCATCGCGCCATCGACGCGCTGTCACACGTCGGGGTGAAGACCGCGGTCAAGATGCCCTCGCAGCGGGGTTGGCGGCGCTGGCTGTATCTCATGACCCGGATCAACATGGGGCTGTCGCCCGACGAGACTTACGAACTGGAATTGCACAACCGGATCCGCCGTAATGCGCGTGATTCGTATCAGATCGGCGTGTTCGGGCTGAAGGGCGGCGTCGGCAAGACCGCGGTCACCGTCGCGCTCGGATCGGCGATGGCCAAGATCCGCGGTGACCGCATCCTGGCGATCGACGCCGACCCAGACGGCGGTAATCTCGCCGACCGGGCCGGGCGGCAGTCGGCGGCGACCGTCTCGGATCTGTTGGCCGATCAGGAATTGGCCCGCTACAACGACATTCGTGCTTACACCAGCATGAACTCCTCCAACCTTGAGGTGTTGTCCTCGGAGGACTACAGCGGTGCCCAACGAGAGTTCAACGACGACGACTGGAAGGGCGCGACAAACGTCGTGTCCCGCTACTACAACCTGGTTCTCGCCGACTGCGGTGCCGGCCTGTTCCAGAAGTCCTCGCGCGGTGTGCTGTCCACGGTCTCGGGCATGGTGATCGTGGCGAGCGCATCGATCGATGGTGCCCGCCAGGCCGCGGTCACGATGGATTGGCTGCGTCAGAACGGATATCAGGATCTGCTCGGCCGGTCCTGTGTGGTGATCAACCATGTCACGCCGGGTAAGCCGAATGTCGACGTCGAGGATCTCGTGCAGCAGTTCGAGCGGCATGTCCCGCCCGGCCGGGTGCTGGTGCTGCCGTGGGACAAGCACATCGCTGCGGGTACCGAGATCCAGCTGGATCTGCTCGGAGATACGTTCCAGCGGCGCATCACCGAGCTGGCCGCCGCCCTGTCAGACGACTTCGACAGGCTTGAACGCCGTTGACCGCCACCGCCGCCGCCGCCGACTCGTCGAGTGTGACGCCGGGCCGGCCGTCGACCACCCGGGTCACGGTCCTCACCGGTAAGCGGTTGACCGATCTGGTGCTGCCCGCATCGGCGCCGATCGAGACATACATCGACGAGACCGTGAGCGTGCTCGGCGATCTGCTTGAGGACACACCCAAAGAGACCCTGGCCGGGTTCGATTTCAGCGAGCAGGGGGTCTGGGCGTTCGCACGTCCCGGTGCGCCGCCGCTGAAGGCCGACGAATCGCTCGACGACGCCGGGGTGGTGGACGGTTCGTTGCTGACCTTGGTGTCGGTCAGCCGCACCGAGCGCTACCGGCCGTTGGTCGAGGATGTGATCGACGCGATCGCTGTCCTCGACGAAACCCCGATCTTCGAACGTCGTTCGCTCAATCGGTTTGTCGGACTGGCTATCCCGATTGTCGCCGCTGCGATCACGGTGATGTCCCTCGTCGCATGGAGCCAGACCGGTCACAGCTGGTTCTGGCCGGTGGCGCTGGGACTGTTCGGCCTGGGGATGCTGGGCGGAAGTTTCGCGGCGACGAGCCGTTACGACAACATCGACATGGCCGAGAGCCTCCTGATGGCCGCGACGGTGCTACTGGGCGGCGCTGCGGCGCTGGCGGTTCCGTTGCCGGAAGGTGTCGACGGGCTCGGGGCTCCACAGATCGCCGGGGCCTCAGCCGTGGTGTTGCTGTTGACGCTGGCGACCCGCGGTGGCCCGCGCCAGCGCGCCGAGGTGGCCTCGTTCATGGCGGTGCTGTCGATCGCGGTCACCGCCGCGGCCGTGGCGTTCGGCTACGGGTGGGGAACCTGGGTGCCGGCCGGCGCGATCGCGTTCGGGCTGATCGTGGTGACCAACGCGGCGAAACTCACTGTCGCCGTGGCGCGTATCGCCCTGCCGCCGATCCCGGCGCCCGGCGAGACCGTGTCCAACGACGAACTCCTGGACCCGGTCATCACACCCGATGAGGTCGACGACGCGTCGCCCACCTGGAAGGCGATCATCGAGTCGGTACCGGAATCGGCTGCGCGGCTGCACGAACGCAGCCAATTGACGCGCCAGCTGCTGATCGGTTTCCTCTCGGCCGGGGCGCTGGTCCTGGCGGTCGGCGCGATCGCGGTCGTGGTGCAGGGGCATTTCTTCCTGCACAGCATGATCGTCGCCGGCCTGGTAACCGTCATCTGTGGCTTCCGGTCCCGGCTGTACGCCGAACGCTGGTGCGCCTGGTCGCTGCTCGCCGCCGGGATCACGGTCCCGACCGGCGTGATGGTGCGACTCTGCCTCTGGTATCCGGAGCGCGCCTGGATGGTACTGGCGGTCTACGCCGCGCTCGGCCTGGTTGCGGTGATCACCATCGGCGCGACCGACAGCGCGCGCCGGACATCCCCGGTGACCAAGCGCATCCTCGAACTGTTCGACGGTGCCGCCATTGCCGCGGTGATTCCTCTGCTGTTGTGGATTGCCGGCGTGTACGACCTGCTGAGAAACCTGCGCCTGCACTGATGGCGCGCGCACGGCATGTTGCGACCGTCATTGGGGTTTGTGTGGCCGTCGCCGGGTGTGGCTCGACGGTGAATGGAAGTGCGTACCCCGCTGCAGATTTGGGCATCTCGCCGCCGGCGCCTCCACCGCCTCCGGTGGTGTTTCCCGCCGCTGATGCGGCAGCGAAGTTGCTGACCCGCGGTGAACTGGAAGCGTTGGTCGGCGGAACAGAGATGACCGAGCTTCAGTCGCACACCGAGCAGGACCCCAGGTCCGACGGTGTCGAGCCTGAGAATTGTCGCTACCGAGGGTTGGCGGGCATGACGTTTACCTACGTGGTGGCGCAGGCGATGGCGGGAAATACCAACCGGGCGAAGGAAGGCCCGATCGCGGCGCAGGTCATCGCTGTTTTCGCGGACCGTAATGAGTCGGCCGCATTGCTCGATCGCACCCGAAGTGATTGGGCGTCCTGCCCTCCGGGGCAGGCGTTCACAGTCGGCGATCAACACTGGGTTGCCGGGGAGATCACCGACGCCGCGGACGACCGCATCAGTTCAATTGTGGACAACCAGGACGTGCCCGGTGGTACGTGTCGGCATGTGATGTCCAGGCGGGCCAACGTGACAGTGGAAACGGTCGCGTGCGGCAAGGGTGACACCACGACTCAGGCAAATGCGATCGCCGACCGGTTGCTCGCGAAGTTCCCTGGATAAGTGCATTCGGCAGCCACTGACTTTCCTTAAGCTCAATCGGACACAGATCACTCAGGGGGAACCATGAACCAGCCCGGACCCGACGGGACCCAAGCCTGGCCCGGCCGTCCAACAGCACCAGAATCCGAGCAACCTGGCACCCCTCCTGAGCCTGAGCCCGATCTCGGTTCAGCCCCCACCGTCGAAGTTCGGGCGTCGAGCCGACCCCAGCAACCACCGCCCGGTCCGTCGCCCACCGACGCCACCATGGAGGCCGCGGCCTGGCATCGACAGCAACAGGGCCAGCAGCCACCGGCACCACCAAGGCAGCCGTCTCAGAACCCTCCACCGCAGGGATATGTCAGCGCGCCCCAACAGTTCGGCACCCCCGGTGCGCCGCCCCCGCAGTTCAGTGCACCCAGCGTTCCGCGTACACCGCCGCCTCACCAGGCGGCGCCGCAGTACCCGCCGGGCCAGTACCAGCAGCCCGCCGGACCGGTTGGCGGCTATCCCCCCGGCTCGTACCCTCAGCAGTCGTGGGGTCCGGCGCCGCACGCGGGCATACCGGTGGCGCCGGTGGCGGCGAGGAACAGGCCCAAGGGTTCACGTCGCACGCTTCTACTGGTCGCTGGCGGTGCGGTGGTGCTATTGGCCGCGGTGGCCATCTTGGGCTTTGTCCTGCCCAGCGCCCTTGGCGGTAAAGAGTTGAACGTCGAAGCCGCGCAGACCGGCGTCCACGATGTTCTCACCGACAAGACCAGGGGCTACGGGGCCGCCAGTGTCACCGGCGTGAAATGCAACGACGGGCAAAATCCAGAGGTGAAAAAGGGCGCAACGTTCACGTGCAACGTGACGATCGACGGGAAGCCGCGCAAAGTCACCGCCACGTTCACCGATGATGACGGCGCATACGAGGTCGGTCGCCCTCAGTAGGTGACGCTGCGGGCCACGCTATTGAATCTGTCGCGACAGTTCCGGGACCAGGGCGTCGTTGAGATGCTGGTTGGCGAGATACCCCCCGGGACCGGTAAGCGCAGCGACGGTGTCGGGATCGTCGACGATCACCAACTTGCCTTGGTATCCGTTGAACTGAGGTGGCAATCCGGCGAAACCCCCGCTGCCGGCAGCGGAGTCGGTCCGAATGACGACGAGTGCGTCCGTCTCGATGCTGTACACCCCAGCCGGGTCGGGCATCGGTCGAGTTTCGCCGGTGTCGGTGGGTTTGGTCGCGAGATCCTGCCGATACCGGAATCCGATGCTCTCCAGGTAGTCGGCGGCAGTTGACGGAGTCAGGACCTCTGCGACACCGGTATCCGAGTAGATCACCGCCTCAACGGATTTCCCGGAAAATGCCGGGTTCTGATTCTTCACATCATCCTGCTGTGACCGCACTCCGTCGATGAGTTGCTTGGCCTTGTCGTCATACCCGAGGATCTGGCCGACCCAGGTCAGGTGGTTCTGCCACCTCCATTTCTCGGCGGCGTCGGTGGGTCGGGTCACTGTCGGCGCGATCGCCTCGAGCTTGGCGAAGGTGCTGTCATCGAGGTCTCCAGTAGCGATGATGACGTCCGGTTTGGCGGCGGCCACCGCAGAGGTATCGGTGAACCCCGTCAGGACGGCCGGGTCGCTGGTGACCGCCGACTGCTCCCAGCCGGGTAGCGCGCTGGTGGGGGAACCGATCGCCACCGGCTGGACGCCGAGTGCGAGCACGGCGTCGGCATCGCCTGGCCCGATCGCGGCCACCGCCTTCGGCCGTGCGGTCAGTTCAGTGGTGCCGTGAACGTGACTGAGCGTTCGGGCCGAATATGACGGCTCACCTGGGCCTCGGTTCAGCGCCCATACTCCCGCGCCCCCGGCAGCCAGCACGACGGCGATCACTGCTGCGGCGATCAGCATCCGTTTGCGGCTTTGGCCGGATTGCCCAGAACCCTTGGGCCGTACCGATTCGGCGGGTGGGCCCGCGAACGGCGCTGCCTCGGTATGGACCTGGTTCGGGGCGGAATACCAGCCGCTCGGATAGGTGACCTCGGGTTGCGGGTAGTAGGGCGGATCGGTCTGGGCCGGCGCAACCGGTGACGGTGGTGACGGCCACCCGGTACCGCCCCGCCCCGGCGGGACCGGACGCGTCTTGATCACCGTGGTGGTGTCATCGAGCGCTGCCGCCGCGTCGGCCGCGAGTTCGCGAGCGGATTGATAGCGCTGGCGGGGGTCCTTGGCCATGGCTTTGGCGACGACCGCGTCGATGGCCGGCGGCAGATGAGGCAACCGGTCGGTAGGCCTTGGCGGAGGCAGCGATAGATGCCCGGTGGTCACGGCGAGGGCGCCGCCGCCGTCTCCGGCGAACGGGGTTTTCCCGGTCAGCATGCGGTACATCGAGCAGCCCAACGCGTAGATATCGGCGCGGTGGTCGACCTTTTCACCGGTCAGCGATTCCGGCGCGGCGTAGGCGAGGCTCGCCATGACCATGCCGGTCTGGGTCAGGTGAATATCGTCATCGGCCGCTCGCGCAATCCCGAAGTCAGCCAGGAAGATTCGCTCATCGTTCTCGGCGAGCAGGAAGTTGGCGGGCTTGACGTCACGGTGCAGCAGCCCTCGCCGGTGCGCATAGTCGAGGGCGTCAGCCACCGCGGCGACGATCTTCACCGTCCGCGCCGGAGTCATCCGGCTCTTGAGCGTCTCGCGGTCGGCGTCGCTGCCGGCCACATACTGCATGGCAATCCAGAGCAGACCGTCCTGCGTCTCACCGCGGTCATACACCGAAACGATGTGCGGATGGTCCAACTGGGCCGCCAGGTCGGCCTCCCGAAGGAACCGCACCCGGAAATGATCGGCCCGCGTGCGGTCGGAGTGCAGCACCTTCAGGGCATCCGATCGCGGCAGGGTGGGATGAGCCACGCGATACACCGTGCCCATCCCGCCTTCACCGAGGACAGCCTCGATCCGGTAGCCGGCCACCACCGATCCCACGTCGAGCGCCATGGCTGAAGGTCCCCCGATCTACGATCCGTCGACAGTTGCGCGAGCGTCGATCATGAAGCCACCAGCATCGCGTATTGCGCTGCGGTTAGTTGATGGGCGTCGGTCATTTGAGGCGACTGCGCCTCAATGACGTATCGGTCTGCGACCACGACGCACGTGACGACCGACACGCGCCTTCCTTCGCTCTGAGAACACCGCGATCCCTCCAGCCGAGGCACCGCTGCGATCGGTGTGCCGCCCGACTCCGCGGCGTCCTTGGAGAACTGCTCGGCGACTTTTTCGGCGGCTTCGTTGTCGCGCGCCTGATAGACGATGGCACGTCCGACACTCCGCAGGTCCACGCCATTGCTGTCGAACAACTCCTTCGACGTCGCCGGTGATCCCATGAAGTGCAGCGTGGCATGTGGTCCGTACACCAGGTCCCCGACGCCCCCGATGGTCACACGGTCGGTTTGCGGCACGGTTTTGGCCGAAAGTCCCGTCTCGTCCAGACGCAGGTCTGCCCGCTTGGCAGGGTCGTCGGGAGCAAAGCCGTCGATGGCAGGCAGTTGGAGATCCAACGTCTTGTTGATCAGGGATACCGAATGGTCGAGGCCGTCGACGCTGCGCGCATTTTGCATCAGGACAAAGGGTCCGTGCGCCGTGTACGCCGTGACGATTGCCGACGGTGCGGTAGTTCCGAGATTTGTGAATTCATAGGTCGAGGCACGTGTTTCGGGACGATCCGGTATGGGGACCGGTTGAGCGGTTGGTACGTCCCTATCGATGATGCCGGGCACGAGGTCCAATTCGGCGAACCCGGCGGCTGCTGCCGATGCCGCCGGGGCGTCCGGGAACCACATCACTGTGTTGCTCAGGCTGGTTCCTTTGGGTTCCGAGTCGCGTGTCGAGATGAATCCGGAAATGAAGTTGTGTTCTTTCGCAGCCGCCGCATGCCTGCTCAGCATGACGGGTCTGAGCGCGTCAGCGTCTTTGAGAACGCTGGTCCCCGAACCCGCCTTCGACAATGCCGGATCGACCTCCCACGGGCCGATGACATGCTCTGCCATGCGAGCTGCCTCGACTTCCGCACCTCGTTCAGGAGACCCGGCCGGCCCGAGTGGGGAACGCGGTTTGGTGGGGTAGTTGCCGGTGTCCAGGGCCGCGAGGTCCACCTCACCCGGTGCGGGAGGTGCCAGGTGGGCAGACCCGTCCACAACGGTGGCACTGCAACCTGGGACAACAAGCGCGATAGCGGCGAGTGCTACGACGACTTTCGCAGAACTACGCGACGACCGACTCTTCATCGCAGCCCCCGATCCGTCGGCACATTTGGAAACTTACCGCCCCACAGTGTCCCCAGCGGATGACGCATGGCTATCCCGGAATCTTGGCAAGAATTCGGTCGGCGACAGTGTTGGCCGCAGGTGTGGCGTCATCGTCACGGCACACCATCGATTCGACCACAACGTTCGCCTTACCGACTGCAACCTGGTGGCAGTTGCGTGGTAGGCCATCGCGCTTGATGGTCGTGCCGAGGCGGCCCGACTCATTGCTCACCGGGTACGGCACCCAGCGCTGGTTGTCTGCACCGACCTCGATGAAGAAGATGTCGCCGTCGTGGCACCGCCGCCAATGGTCTTCGATATATGTCAGTGCCTGAGCCACCTCGTGGGGCGATTGAAAAATCGCCACCGCCTGCTCGACAGATTGCCAAGTTCGCTCCCCGACTCCGCGGTTGACGTTTCCGGTCACGGCGGGCTTATTGGCGGTCAACCCTTCGGAGGTAACGATCGCGCGCGACATGCACGCCCACGGCTCGATCTTGGTTGCCATCAGCCGCGGCTCGGTATAGGCCTGCAGCTCGGTGAGCTCCTTCTCGCCGATGATCTCGGCGAGTTCGCCCCGCTTCAGCAGCAGGTCAGGCCCCTTGGCGGACGGAACCAGTGCGGGAGCCGCGGACGTGGGAGAGGCAGCCGAGGACGTCGAGCCAGTGGCGCCATCCGATTCCGCCCGATGAGCCTGGCCGTTCGTCGTGGTTGGCGAACAGGCCACCGCAAGCGCCGCGGCGCCGGCCACCATCGCCACGCGCCGCCATCGTGCACGAAGCTCATCACGTGTTGACATTGGTATCCCCCTACTGGTTATCGCTACAGATGCGTGAGCCACGCGTGTAGACGTCTGATCGCGGCTGCATCGTCGGGAGCCAGCGACTCGTCGGATTCGGCCGCCAAGATCGTCGCGGGGGCCACCTGAATCGCGTTCGCGGCCTCGTCGACAGTGATCTGCGCTTCGTGTCTGGCCTGGAAAAGCTTTTGACCTGAGGTTGCGCCCGGCTCCGCTGCCGCGCGCAGCATCACCTGCCGGTACATCCTGCGGATCCGGCTCAGCGTCATCATCAACTCCGGCGCACCGGCCGCTGATTGAGCGGCATTCGCCGACAACGCCTCCAGGCGGCGTAGTTCGGGGAGTGTTCTCCTGGACCATTCCTGAAAACCGGCGGCGGTCACCGACCCCATGGTCGTGCTGATCGTGGCGAGCGCGACGTCGACGGCCTGGGTCAGGATCGGCGGGTCGATGGCGGCGGTGGTGTTGACGACCTGCTCATCCGGGTCATGCGTTGCGATCAGTGCCGTGGTCCCGGGATCGGGCTCCGGGTGCGGTTCCGCGGTAGGTACGGCCTCAGCGTCGCCAGGCTGGGGCATCCGGAGGCTGAACGAGACAGCGATGCCGTCCTCGGCGGATCCGAGGTGGATCGCCAGCCCGTCGACAACAGAAAACTCGCGTTGCCGCACGCCGTCGAGAAACGAACCATTTGTGCTCTGGTCGGTTGCCTGCCAAGTCCCGTCATCGGCTGGTGCGATGCGAAGGTGCTTGGTGGAGATACCCGGATGATCGATGACCACCTGCGCGGTCGATTCACGTCCGATGGTGATCGGAGCATCGGCGGCTTCGACGACGTACAGCCTCCCGTCGACAACAATGATCAACGTGGGCGGCTGTGGCGGCACCGACTGTTCGCTGCCCGGCGTCATCGACACGCAACCCCTTTCCTGACGCATCGCTGCGAGAACGCTACCCCGAAACCGCGCTACGGAGCTGCGCGTCATCGATTGCCGAGCCGGAAATTCGTGCATCGGACCGGCTTCGCGCTGCTATAGGGTCGGAGCATCCGTCGCAGCGTACAAGCGATGGAGTGTGCGGGGGAATGTCGCGTTGTCTCCTGCGCGCTGTCCCTGTCGCATTTGCCAGCCCGGGGCTGGCAGACACACCCAGTAAGAGGTGGCCGATGAGCACCCTGCGTCGATTCGTGACCGCGGTGATTGCGGTGACCGCCGTTGCGGCGCTCGCCTGCGGTTGCGGCGGCTCGGTCAACGGCCAGGCATCCTCACCGCTCTACGACCCTCTGCGGGTGGCGGGAGTTGAGGCGGTCGACGGGCCCAGCGGGGTCCGCGACGGTGCGGCCAGCCCGACCGGCGATGTGGAAGGTACCGACGGCGGTGAGATCGACCGGCTCGCAACACTGGGCGTCAACGATGTCACCGAATACTGGGAAGAGAACTATGACCAGTTTCTCGACGGGCGTTTTCGCTCGGTCGAAAATCTGCTGTCGTACGACTCTGACGATCCGGCCAGCCCTCGGGTGTGTGGCGCGCCCACCTTCGATTCACCGAATGCCTTTTTCTGCCCCAAACTTTGGCTCATGGCATGGGACCGCGCCTTCATGGTTCCGGTCACCAAGAAGTACTTCGGCGACGCCACGGTCGCCGGCCTGATCGCCCACGAATATGGCCACGCCGTGCAGAACATGGCCGATCTGGTCAACATCCTCACCGACGTGATCGTGCGGGAGCAGCAGGCCGACTGCTTCGCCGGAAACTACATGCGGTGGGTCACCGATGGCCACTCCCCGCGATTCAGCCTCAGCACCGGTGACGGGTTGACCCATGTCCTGGCCGGTTTGATCGCCAGTCGCGACCCGATCATCACACCCGAAACCGATCAACTCATCGAAGAGGGGCATGGGACGGCCCTGGACCGCGTCTCGGCATTCCAGATCGGCTACATGGACGGACCCGGTGCCTGTGCCGCCATCGATATGGACGAAATAGAGAGTCGCCGCGGCGACCTGCCGCTGGTCTTGCAGAACGACTCGCTCGGAGACCAACAGAGCGGCGAAGTGCCGATCGACCGCGACGTCATCACCACCCTTGTCGACCAACTCGGCCGAATCTTCCCGCTGGACAACAAACCCACATTGTCCTTCGACAACGACTCCGATTGCGGTGGGTCCGCGGCGAAGTACTGTTCGGACACCAACACCATCGCGGTCGATCTCGATGAGCTGTCGAAATTGGCCGAGCCCAAGGACGAGTCCGAGGGCGCTCTGATCCAGGGTGACGACACCGCGCTGTCCATCGTTATGTCGCGGTACGCCCTTGCGGTCCAACATGAACGAAGTGTTTCTCTCAACACCCCATATGCCAGTTTGCGGACTGCTTGCCTGACCGGGGTGGCGCACCGCCACATGCTCGAGTCCGACGGGGACAATCCCGGCCTGGTCCTCACCGCCGGCGATGTCGATGAAGCGGTGGCGGGCCTGCTGACCAACGGCCAGGCGGCCGCTGATGAGGACGGTAATGCCGCACCTGCGGGTTTCAGCCGGATCGTCGCGTTCCGGTCCGGGCTGGCCAATGAGCAGGATCTCTGCTTCGAGCGGTATTCCAGCGAGGAAGAGAACGCTTAAAGATCGGTCATCATCGGACGGCTGACCCTGCTCGGCTTCGGCAACGTCACTCGGGACGGGTGACGCCCAGGAATTATGCGCCCACGGCCCCGGATGGTGACCGTTAAGCTGATTGATGGTTTGGCATCGGTGGTGTGAGGGGATGGCTGATGGGGGCTCCTGAACTGCGGGTCGATGAGGCGGCTTTGCATTGGGATCCTGCGGAGGTGACTGTGCCGCTGGTACCGGCGATTCCGGAGGGTGCTCCGGGTCCTGATGCGATGAGTTGGTTGGTTTCGGCGGTGACGCCCACGATCGCTGACGATGCCAGGCAGAAGGTTGCTGAGACGCGTGCTCGTGAGGAGCAGTTCGCGGCGAATCTGCTTGCGGCGAGAAACGCCTATCGCGGTACGGACGGCGCGGGCAGCGATCAGATCAATGCCGCAGCCGGTGGCTTGTCTGGTCCTGCTAGTTCTGCTGCTGCGGGGGGCCCTGGCGGTTCGGCCGCGTCGGCATCGGCGGCGTCGGCATCGGCGGCGTCGGGAGGTGGCGATGCCGGTGTGAGTCAGTTGAGTCAGTTGATGGGTGTGGCGATGCAGGTCGGGCAGCAGGCCGTTCAGGCTCCGATGCAGATGGCCGGCATGGCTGGTCAGCTTCCGCAGACCGTCGTGCAGGGTGTGCAGGGCATCGTGCAGCAGGCGAGTCAGGGTTCGGGGAAACCTGGTGAGGGTGACGGGGGCGCCGGCGAGAATGGCGCCGACGGTGGGGACCCAGTTGGCGAGCACGTCCCGGCATCGGCTGAGGACAAGCCGGAAGACAAGAAGGACGACGAGAAGGCGAAGGGCGAGAAGCCTGGGGACGACGATAAGCGGCCGGAGGTAGCGGCGGGGGCCGAGTCCGGCCAGGATCAGCGGGCGCCGATTGAGGCGCCGCACGGGCAACCGTCGGTTCCCGGTGGGATGCCCAGGCACCGGCGGTTGGATGATGCATCACCGGAGGTTGCCTTGTGAGTAGTTGCGTTCACCCGACTGGGGTGTGGGGTCGTCTCGGGCTGGGGGTACACCGGTGAGTGTGCCTCCGCCGCCTCCGCCCCCCGGTTCGATGCCGCCGGGCGGGCCCTACCAGCCGCCCCACGGTGGTGGCTCGGGTTACCCGGGGCCTGGGTTTCCACAATCGTCGTGGCAGCAGCCCGCGGTCCCCAAGAAGCGGGGCAATGGGTGGAAGTGGGGGTTGGGAGCCGTTGCGCTGCTGGCGGTTATCGGTGTGACGGCTGCGGTGACGTTGACTGTCGCGGACAAGGGGAATGGTGGCGGCGGGTCACCGACCGACACGCCTCAGTCGATTACTGGTGCCGCGAACCCAGACATCGCCAGCGCCAACGACACCGGACCGGTGGCGGTGATTACGGAAGACCCCTCGTGTGCAGCAGCGAGGCCGATCATCAACACCTGGGTCAGCAAGACTAAGAATGGTTGGGAGGGTCGAGACTCGTCGATTCCGGCCACTGCTTGGACCCCGGAAGTACGCAATCAGTATGAAGAAGCTGGCCAAGCGATGACGGTAGCTGCCGATCAAATGTTGCCTTTGGCGAAACTTTCCCCGCACCGAGTAATGCGCGAACTCTATTCGCAGTTCATGGCCTACGCGCGTGCTTATGCCGACAATATTCCGACTTACTCGCCACCTGTCGACCACCTCGCACGTGTCACGAACGGTGCGGCTGACTCCATCGCGAACATCTGCGCAGCGATCGACTTTGGATCTGCGGCCGCAAGGGGCCCGTTTGTAACGCGCCTAGCTGAGCCTACCGAGGTCGCCCCGATAGGGGATCTCGCTCAGCCACAGCGTTTTCTAACGGGTCCGAATCCGGTTTGTATGGATTGGGATACCGCTGTCACCCAATTCGCTGACGAAACTGTTGATTGGCGTAAAGTTAATCCCGAAATTTCCGCAGGAGAATGGACGCCGGAACAAAAAGCTGTCAATGAACAGGTTATTCCGATAATGAAACGACTTGCTAGTCAACTGAATGTTCTGGGCGATAGAAGCGAAAGCCCAATATTTCGTGACTTTGCCCAACTTTCAGTGCAGTATCGACGCGCAATCGCTGAGGCGGTTCCTACTTACACTCCGGCCGACGATTATCTCGCGACTGCGGCGGCAAGTTTGTCTGGGATGGTTAACTCAGCGTGTCGAGCGGTTAGTAGCTGACGTGACGAAGGCTTTAGATGTTCGTAGTCGAACGGCGTGACGCACGATGACTATCCAGCCTGATAATAGCGACTACGGGGGGCAGACGGTTACGGGTGCAGGCTGGCCGAACGTCGATGAAGAAGACGTTGCTGCGGTGCGACGTGACTTCGAAGAACTTCTTTTGCGCCTAGCGTTGGTAGTTATTCCCGCCCTAAGTGATCAAAAAATGAAGCTAGCCGACTCCTGGGAGGGCGGTGGGGCGCAAGCGGCGCTCGATGAGGCTGGTCAAATCATCGGCGAGCAAGAGCGGAATGGCCATCTGATAGCTGATGTGATTGCGAAACTGAGGGTAATCGAAGCGGACATAGCTGGCACTAAAGGGCTAGTGAACCTGAAGGCGCAAGAGGTCCAACGCAATTGTGAGAAGATTATGTCGCGGGAGGTGGGTAAAGATGAGAAAGATACCCGCCAGGACGACGCAGATAAAGAAGTTGCCGATGGATACAACGAGAACGTTAAAACCGTGTCGGACTCGGCAATAACCTTAGCGAATAAATTGAAAGTACCTGTCGGCACGCCCGGCGCGGACGGAAAAGTGCCGTCTCCCCCACCGCCACCGGAGGAAACGAGTGGTGACCGCAGTGCTGGTGTAGAGGGGGCTCCAGTCTCTGCAGGTGCTCCTGATCCCTTCCCGGTGCCGGTCCAGGCAGGTCCCCGCATGCCCGCTTGGCGCAATGGAGGCGTAGAGGGTGGCTCGGTATCAGGCGGCGCTCCTAAGGCCCCGGTGGTGCGAACCGATGGAGGGCCGGCGACTGGTGGCCGACCTGACGGGGTAAGTACGCCGGATCTTTCTGCACCGTCAACCCTTGGGGCAGATCCGCGACAATCCAATCCAAGCACGCCAACTGCGCCTGCTATGCCCACAAGCGGCGGTGCTCCTGGCTCGCCGTCCACGACGAGTGGCGGTTCCCAAGGACCGCAGACATCACTCACCTCGACTGGGAGCTCGAAGTCGGAAGGCACATCACCAACGACAGCCGCTGGCACTCCGGCGAATCCGGCTGCCGCAGGCGCCAAACCGGCCACACCTCTGGACCAGCTCCAGAAGGGTATGGCTGACGCCGCGAAGGCGGGTGGTGCGCCGCAGTCGTCGACTTCACCGTCGCAGCCGCTCGGTGCGCCCGCAGCCTCACAGCCGCTCGGTGGGCCGCCACCGGCACAGGCTCCGACGGCCGCACCACCCCCGACGCCGGCCGCCGGGTCGTCGGGCATGCCCGGCGCGGGTTCGGCGCCGGTGAGTGCGGGCCCGAGCGCCGGTGCGCCGTCGGGTTCTCCGATGCCGTTGGGGCCGCCACCGACAGCTCCGCCGGCTGGGCCGACCCCTCCGGCACCGGGCGCGGTACCCGGAGGGCCGCCGGTTGTTCCGGCCGGCGCCGCCTCGGGTGGTGCTCAGGTTGCGCCGATTCCGGTGTCGGCCCGGCGGGCCGAACAGGACGCCGTCGCCCGCGCGTTGCGGCCCTCGGGTGCCGATCCGTTGGAGGTGGTGCGGCGGATTGCCGCAGCGCTCAACGCCCCACCGTCGATTCCTAAGCTGCCGTGGAAATTCGCCTGGGCCGTCGGTATGACGGTTGAGGGCACTGTCATTCTGGCGAACACCTACGGGATGGCGTATATCCCCAACGGTGTGAATCTTCCGGACACCGTGAAGATGGTGTCAGCTGACGAATCGATTCCGCCCGCCGAACGTGCGAAATGGGTGGGACACCCATATGTGGCCCTGCAGGGATGGGTGCAGCATCACGACCAGCGCTTGCGGGCCGTGTTCGGGACCGAGGAGCAGTTGCAGGGTATTGATCCCGGTGCCGCCAAGATCGTATTGACGCCGGTCGACATTCCCGACAACGGCACCATGCAGGGGCGCAGCCGCCTAGAGGTTATCGCCCCGGATGTGGCCGCCCGCCTCGCCGAGGTCCCCGACACGGGGTTGACCGATCTGCTGCCGGTGCGCCCGGCTGATGACACGCCGCCTGTCGACCAGGCCGATCAACTGTGGTTCGAGTCGATCAAGCCATTGATGCGGAAGGGATCAAACACCGGTACCGCACACCTTGAGGCGTTCGTGACGTACGCGAATCATGAATACGAACTGGCGCTTCATCGTGCGCATACCGCGGCTGCCGCGGTCGCGCAGCGATCAGCGATCGCCGATTGGATCTACTGGCAACACGTCAGTGTTCTGATCAGCGATGCCCTGGGAAGCCAGGTAACGGCGTAAACATTTGCCGTGCAGGTGTTTACGCGGTCTACCGATCGTCGGCGGTGATCTGAGCGACCGTCTCATCGAGCCGCTCCCGATCCGCCTCGATCGCCGCGCTCGCCTCGGCGGTGGCCTTCTGTAGCGCCTCGTTGACACGTTGCTCGACGACCTGAGCGCCCAGACGCAGCAGCACGCCGTCCTCGATGTAGACCGCCTTCAAATGGTGATGGCCGTTCAACGTGACTTCGACGGTGTCGGTTTCGTCTGCAGCAGTGAAGGTCTCGGTGTCCATCTTGTGCAACTGGTCATCCATGAGCGACTGCAAGCGCTGCGCTTGACGGAGCACTGCCGCCACCTGCGGGTGGATCTCGTCGGTCATTTGTCGCCTTTACCATCCGGTGCGGGCCTGCGGCGGCTCTGCCGGCCGATGACACCTTCGCTGTGGGCGCGATCCTCGGTGTACATGTCTTCGTCGGGAGCCAGCTTCGGGTCACGGCGTTTCTCCTTGCCCTGGCCCTGCCCACCACCGGCGCCGTGGCCCATACCGCCCATGCCGCCGCCCATACCGGGTGCTCCCGAAGCCCCGGGCGCACCCGGCCCCGCGACACCGCGCGCTCCGGCGGGTGATGCGGCAACCGTTTCCGCACCGACCGGCGCCCCCAGGGGCGTGGACGGCACGCCGCCCCCACCCCCGCCGCCGGCGCCGGAGCCCCCTCCGGCCCCTCCGCCGGCCCCGGAGCCACCGCCCCCGAGACCGGCAGGACGCAGGCTAGGTTCATCGAGCTTCGGCATGCCGGGCGCACCCCCGCCGGGTAGTCCACCGCCGGATGGTGAGCCACCGCCGGCGGGTGAGCCGCCACCAGCCGATGGCGACCCTCCGCCAGACGGTGATCCCGACTCGGGCTTGCCCGCTTCCGGATTCGCACCGGCGGGCGATACTGCCGGGTCGCCGCCGGGCATCCCTGCCGGTGATGGCGTTCCTCCCGATGCGCCTCCGGTGCCCCCGGAACCGCTGCCGCCTCCGCTCGTTCCACCGCCACCTGGACCGCCCGGCGCGCCCGGCCCGCCCGGCGTTTGCGGGCTGCGATCAGGGACGTCTGCGGCCTTCACGGGTGTTGCGGGGTAGGCGCCATCGGGCGGGTCGGGAGCGTAGACATCCAAGAGGTTGGCCCCGTTGGCGTATCGCGACTGTGAATCGCCCGATCGGTTCTGGTAGGACTCGTAATTGTTCGCCTGGAAGTTCAGGTCCTGCGAGAGGAAGAAGTCCTTCTCGGCCTCGTCGGGATGAGTGCCCCTTTCTGCGAGGTGAACGTCATCGAGTTTGCGGGTTTCTTTAGCCAACTCTTCCGCTTTGGCCACGACCTCGTAGATCCACGACTCGTGTCTGCGCAGGGCGCCCTCGGCGGCCTCTGCGGCAGCCCCTTCCCAGGAAACGTTGGCCATGGAGGACTTTGACGCACGGTCCTTCAATGCGGTGGCGAGCTGATCCAGACCCTCGGCGAAGGCTCGCAGGCTTGCCCCCTGGTCGGTCGCGGCGATGTGATCGACGGCCTTTATCCAGTCCTCGTGGTCGTCCGGACTGGGTTTGGCGGGGTTCTGACCGATCGGTGCGGGCAGGGAGGGCGGAAGATCGGGGTTGACCGACACCGATTCGGTGCTGGGGCCCGGGCCGGACCCATCACCGGACATGGAGCGGTCGAGTCCTGCCTTCTTGTGATCGTCGATGGTTTGATATGCGGACGCGGCGGCCTTCAGGCATGCAGCCAAGCGTTTCGCCTCGGCCTCGCCGGCCTTGAGGACTCCCTCGAGGCGATCGCGGGAGCTGCAGATTATCGCCACGCCTTGACCGGCGGCGGTGAGCTGGCACGGCGCGACTGGTGCCGCGGGCACCGTCGGCCATGTGCCGGTGATGTCCTCGGCCTTGGCGGTCAGGGTTTCTGCCGTGACTTTAAGGAAGGTATGCGATCCACCCATCTCGTCCCTCTACTGTTCTAGCGCCATCTGATAGCGGCTCTCTTCACGCGGATTGATCAGCTGGATCGGCAGCTGCCGGTGCCGCGGCGTGTCGATGAAGTTGGGCCGCAGGATCACCCGGCCGACGCCCTGGTGCGGGCCGAGGTAGGTGGTGGACCCGGGCCAGGCGATGCGGGGCACCCGGCCGACCCGGCCGTTGATCATGGTGGCGAACTCGCGGAACTGCGAGCCCAGGGTGACCACCGCGCCCGACGCCGCCGACCGGATCACGAACTGCGTGAACAACCGGGCGTCGCCGAGGTTGATGCTGACGTCGACGTCGTCGAACGGCATGTACACCGGGTAGCGGTCCGATGTCTCACCGACGAGCACGCCGGCCGATCCGATCGGCAGTTCGTAATGCCGGTCGGTCACCGGGGTGAGGCCTTGCAGCGCCGCTCGCTGCCCGCCATACAGGCAGGAAAAACCGCGCGGGGTAGCGGGATTGGCCAACGTGGTCAGCAGTACCGTCGAGGCGGGTGCGACACCGGGACGGACCCGGACCCGGGTGGTGGTGTGGTCGGCCCGCGCCGACCACCACACGTCGGGGCCGCCCGGCGCGTTGTAGGCCGCGGTGAAGGTACTGCGGCCCTTGATCGCCGACCAGGTCTCCTTCTCGTAGCTGATCTCGGTGGCCTTGTCATAATCGTCGAAGCTGCGTGAGCAGCGCGCGTCGATACCGTTGCTGGCCAACTGATCCGCGATCCGGGTAGCCGACGCCACCAGGTAGCGGGCCAGGCCCGACACCCCGGAGTCCCGTCGCTGCGCGGAGCGCCGGGTCCGCTCCGGGTCGGCGCGCAGCACGATCCAGGTCCGGCGGTTGGCCGGTGCGGGGTAGGGCCCGACGACCTGTTCGTAGAGCGCCACGAGACTGGCCGGTGCGGTCTTGCCGACCCGGTACCCGGCCGACACCACGTCGGCTTCCAGGTCCGGGCAGTGCGCCTCGAGTAGCGCCTCGACCAACTTGGTGCTGACCATGTCGTCGGTCACCGCGTTGCCGTTCACGATCACCGTCGGTGTGAAAGGCCTTGGCACCAACTCGATCACGGCGATCAGATAGTCGCCCTGCCAGCGTACCGCGACGTGATCGCCGGGCAGAACGGTCGCCCCCACGGCCGGCTCGGAGGCGATATCGGGGGTGCTGCGGTGGCGTCGGCGCCACGAGAAGATGGCCCTGATCCACCCGGTAACCCGGTAACCGCGGATGGTGAGCACCGAGAAGATCGCGATCAGCGCCGCCAGCGTGATCCCCAACCACATCAGGTTGAAGTGCCCGCAGATGGCGATGCAGGCCGGGATCAGCGTCGCCGCCCAGATGCCGTGGCCGGTGGTGAACCGAAAACCGAACTGCCGCAGGAAGTTCATCGGCGTCGCCTCAGCGCGCGCCGGGCCATCGCCGCGATCCCGAGGATCAGCGCCAGTGAGACCCCGGCCACCACCACTGCGGTGATCGGGCCGCGGTCCGGCGGCGGGATGTACACCGGCGGCGGCACTTCTTTCACCCGGAACGGCGCCTTCTCCGGGCCGTCGGGCACCTCCCAGGTGAGGGCGGCGACGGGGTCGACCACACCGGCGCCGACATAGTTGTCCACGCCGCCACCGGGATGCCGCGCCGTCGAGGTGATCCGGTTGATCACCTGCGCCGGGGTCAGATCCGGGAAGCGCTGTTTGACCAGCGCCGCCAGACCCGACACGTAGGCCGCGGAGAACGAGGTCCCGTTCAGCGGTACCGGGCCGTCCTCCCCGGGGGTCGCGTTGATCGGATTGCCGTCGTAGCCGAGCGCGACCAGGTTCTCGCCGGGGGCGGCGGCCCCGACCCACGGGCCCGACATCGAGAAATTGCTGGGCTGGCCGTTCTGGCCGATGCTGCCCACGGTCAGCACCAGCGGGTCGTACCAGGCCGGGCTGACGATCGTCTGCACCTCGCGCCACCCGCGCGGATCGGACGGGATCGACGGGTTGGGCGGCGGATTCTGCGAGCAGTCCTGGCCGGTGTTGCCGGCCGCCACGACGATGACCACGCCCTTGATGTTGACCGCGTAGTTGATGGCCGCCCCGAGGCTGGTCTCGTCGATGCGGCGGGTCACCTTGTAGCAGGCGGCCTCGCTGATGTTGATCACCTGCGCGCCCAGGTTGGCGGCATGCACCACGGCCCGGGCCAGGCTGCGGATCGAGCCGGCAGTCTGGGTGGTGTTCGGATCGTTGGGGTCCTGCCGGGCCCCCTTGGGCTGGAAGGCAACCGACGTCTGGCGCAGCGAAATCAGTCGCGCGTCCGGCGCCACACCGACGAAACCGTCCGTCGGCGAGGGTCGGCCGGCAATGATGGACGCGGTCATCGTGCCGTGGGCGTCACAGTCCGACATCCCGTTGCCCGCTGCGTCGACGAAATCGCCCCCGGGTTCGGCAGGTACCCGCGGTGACCCGTTCACCCCGGTGTCGATCACCGCGACAGTTATCCCGGCGCCGGTTGCGAACTTCTGCGCTTCCGGCAGCCGCAGGTAGTCGGTCGCCCACGGCTTGTCGGCGAAGTTCGAGTTCGGCATGACCGTCGGGGCCGCGCAGATCTTGCGCTGCTCGGTGGGCTGGTCAGGGCCCGTCTCATCAGGGGGAACGGCGCCCGCATCGATCGTGGGCGGATCGATCGCCCACGCCGGCGGCGCACTCAACAGGGCCAACAACAGAGCCAGCACCATCACGGCTACGCGCTGCACGCCTCACACTCCCCCAACGACATTCGAACCGCTTGTAGTGTGCTGGTGCACTTTCAGCAAACAAATCTGCATCTGCTGTGAAAGGCATCATCTCACGTCAAGCCAGCTGGCTGATTGCAACCAGGCAATCATAAGGGTGCATTGATCAGCCCGAGCACGCTTATTGGCAGGACCGCGCGCGGCAACCTGCGGGCGCCCGACCGTCGGTGACGGGTGGCGATTACTGTCACCGGGGCGTGGGCCGTATTCGAGAAACGCAACATCGGCTCTTAATCGAAGGCACGGATCGAGGGGGACACCCAAATGCGAAAAGTTCTGGCGGCGGCGATTCTGGTAGCGGCCGGTTTGTTGGGAGCGTGCTCGTCCGGCGCCGACGAGCCCGGCGGCGTGGCCAAGGACAAGTTGGCGTCCGAGGTCAAAACGCAGCTGGAGGCCCAGGTCGGGTCCAAGGCCGATTCGGTCACCTGTGACGGGAACCTGGAAGCCAAGGTGGGCGCGACGCAGAAGTGCGAGCTGACCGCGGAGGGCGCCAAGCTGGGCGTGACCGTCAAGGCGACTGCGGTGGACGGCGACAACGTGAAATTCGACGCCAAGGTCGACGACGAGCCGATGCCGTGAGCGGAGCGGATCGGCTGGACAAATTCGTGTCACGGGGACCGGTTACCGCGGGATAGCATCGCTGGGCAAGGAGTTACTCAGCGCTGGCGCGTGTCCTGGGGTCGACGAATGTCACCACCGGACCTCGAACCCGCAGCGCTATGAGCGGGGGTTCGTCGGGTGAGCCAGTCGGTTGAAGTTGTTGTGTCGGAGCTGCATTCGGCGGCGTCACGTCTGCGCGACGCCGGTCAGCGGCTGCAGGATGGCTTGTCCGGCGTGGATCTTGAGACCAGTCAGATGCTCGGTTCTGGGTGGAAGAGTGACGCTGCGTCGGCGTTCGGAACTGCCTGGGATCAGTGGCATTCCGGTGCGGGGCAGGTGGTGCGTGGCCTGCAGACCATGGCGGATCTGCTGACCGTGGCGGGCAAGGAGTACGCCAAGACCGACGAACAATCCGCTGGGGCGGTGTCCTCGTCGTTTGACGGCGGGGGCGGATCAACCACGGGAGGAGCCCCGAGCACCGGGGCGGGGCCCACCGGGCCGGCCGGACTCACGGGCAGCGGCGGTCCGGGCGGGCCTGGCGGTGGGGATGCCGCGGGGCAGTTGGCGTCGCAGCTGACGCAAGCGGCATCGCAGGCCGGCGAATCTGTCGGCCAGGTGCCGGGCCAGTTGGCGCAGTCCCTCGGGCAGGCGGGGCAGACCATCGCCGGACTGGTGACGCAGGCAGTGCAGGCGGGCGGTGACGCGGCGTCAGCGGACGAAGACGAGCGAAAAGACCCCGACCACGAAGACGACTCGGACAGCGACGGCGAGCGCCCCGCCCGCCGCACAGTGGAGAAACTTTGCCAACGGACTCTCGGTGTTTCAGGAGGACCTGGCCGCGGTGAAGACGGCGGTCTCCGTGCAGGACATCCCCGAACGAGGAAACATTGACAGTGCGCTGACCGATCTGCACGTGGGGTTTTCAGGCCTGTCGGAGCACGCATCGGTGACTGCGGATGCGATCGAGGATTTCGCGACCGGTGTGCAGGAGACTCAGGATGCGATCCGCCGACTGCTGGATCGACTGTCGCTGAGCGGCCTGTTCGACACCCTCAAAGGTATCTTCACCGGCGACGGGGACCGGATCCTGCGAGAAGTCGCCGACGACGTCAAGGCGGTGTTGTCGAACCTCCAACGCCAGGTCCAAGGGGTCGTCGGGATGTTGGAGCAACTCACCGAGGCGATCGGAGAAGCTGCCGACGCACTGCAGAAGTGGGTGAGACCGCAACTGGAGGAGTTGTTCGGTGATCAGGTCGGTGGCGCGATGGCCGACGCGTTCACGCTCTACACCGACTTCCAGGTCGGTCTCACCACTGGTCTGATCAACACCGTCGCCGGCACCGTGGCGATGGCGGACCCGGAAACCTGGGCAGGCATGTACGAAGTGGCCAAGTCGGTCATGGAGGATCCCTCGAAGCTGCCCGGCGTGCTGGAAACCATGGGCAAGGAATTCGTTGCGTGGGACAAGTGGTCGGGTGACCATCCGGGCCGGGCCGCAGGAGAGGCGGCATTCAACGTCGCGTCGCTGTTCGCCCCGGGCGGTCCTCTGACGAAGACCGGAACCGTGGCCAAGGGGGTGAGGGCGGCCAAGGGTCTGCTGAAGGACGGAGAACTCGGCCCGCTCGGCAAGCTCACCGGATTGGGTCGAGGCTCAGACACGCTGGACGGGTTGGGCGATCTCGATAAGCTCGGTGCCAAGGCTCCCGAGGTTCCCGAATTCACGCCGTCGCAGGGCGTCCCGCAGTCTGTCCTTGATCCCAAGGCGCCCGGCGGGGCCGACGCGCCCGCCGGTCCTCGTGGTCTGGAAGGTTCCGCGGGTCCGCCCGACCCGCCGGGAGGACCGGGTGCTCGTGGTGGCGGCGACGGCCCGCCACCTGATCCACCCGGACGCGCCACCGGCCCGTCGGAGTCCGGCCCGGGCCGAACGGACGGGCCGTCTTCGCAGACTGTAGGCCCCTCGGGACCGACGACGGACTCGCCGCGAAGCACCGAACCGTCGGCGCCGGGCCACGGCCCTTCGGCCGGTGAACCGATCTCGCCAGGTGGCCAGCACACCCCCGAATCAGCCGGTCCGACAAGCCCTCACGATGCGGGCAATGCCTCTCCCGACCCTGAATCTCCTGCGGCCGGCCATCACGGCGCGGACCCCGACAGCCATGGTCACGGACCCGCAGCCGAGGACCGAGGGCATGGCTCCGGAGGCGTCGACCCGACTCACCGGTCAGGCGACGCACCGTCGCCGACCGAACACCACCAGTCGGGCACCGGCGAGCATAACGGCCGGCACGAGGAACGGAACCACTCCGCTTCTGACCGTCAGCACACCCCCGCGCCCGACGCGCATCCGCGGGATGGGCGCGAGGGCGCCATGGCAGATCCCGGTACCCATCGCGATCAGTCACACACGCCCAGCGGCAGCGCCGCGGTGCGGTATGACTCCGGCGGGACGACGCCGGGTACTCCCATAGCCGGTATGCCGATGGCCCCCCACGCCTCCGGGCCGGCTCACACTTCCGGCACGCCTCATACAACCACTGACGGTCAGGGTTCGTCCGGGAGGGCGCAGACGTCCGACACCTCGACTCGCCCCGCGGAATCCAGGTCCATGCAAGGAAGTTCACCGGAGCACACGCGCGCACAGTCGCCGGCTGCGACCGGGCCGACTCCCGACAGCACGCCGCATGCACCGGTCAAACCCGCTGCAGCGCAAGTCTCTGGCGAGGCGATCCGGCCTGGGGCGGAGTCACACACCCCTAACCCCGGCGATCGCGTACGCGACAGCGCCCCCGCCGCTACTCATGACCCATCGGGCGGCATACGGGATGACCGACCAGGGAATCTATCTGGGCCGCAGGGCAACTCCGACACCGGCGTTGGTAGTGGTCATAGTCAGCCCGGGGACCATGCGGGACCGACGGGCAACCCGGCCGATGCCCGCGTGTATGGGCCTGGACAGCTGGGGCCACTCGAGAGCTACCGCCACCAGCACGACGTCGAACGCGCACTGCGCACCTCCGATGGCCAGTACCAGCGGCACGCAGATCCCCGCACCAATCCCTACGGCGACCTGATCAATGACGGTGGACCTACTGTCGATGGCCGCAGCAACAACTGTGTGGACTGCTCGCTGTCGGCATTGTCCTCGTTCAGGGGCGAACCGACCGTCGCGGTGCCCCGGCACCTTGATGAGCTACCCAACGGGGTACTCGACACCAGGTCCGGCGAACAGAACGGCTTGCGCCGTGCCGCCGGCTGGATCGGCAGCGGAATGCTGGAGTTTGCCGGGCAGCCCATCGCCAAACAGTTCGATGCGCTCCATCAGTACGTTGACAACCTTGGCCCCGGGTCGAGTGCACTGGTCGTCAACGGCTGGCATGGTCGTGACCCCAGCACCGGTGACTTTCTGAACCATCCGGACG
This sequence comes from Mycobacterium sp. NPDC003449, assembly GCF_053588415.1. Lineage (NCBI taxonomy): Bacteria > Bacillati > Actinomycetota > Actinomycetes > Mycobacteriales > Mycobacteriaceae > Mycobacterium > Mycobacterium sp. NPDC003449. The sequence continues at coordinate 14,009 of NZ_JBSFPX010000013.1, read as the reverse complement.
GTACCCCGGTGACCGACGGCGCCCATGCGACCGTTGTGGTGTATCCCGACGGTGCGGATGGGCCGGTGTGGTGGGACCCGCAGGACGGATCAACATCCGACACACCGCCGTCCTGGATGGTCGACAACGCATCGTATTTGGAGTTCACACCGATCGAACCGAGTCGAGGAGCACACGATGGTGGAATTGGCGACCAGGGAACAGGCACTGGCGTATCTGGAGCAGATGTCGCCGACCGAGACGTTTCAGGTGCATCCGTTCAAGGGGGGATGGGTGGCCACGACGGTGCTGAGCCCGGAGCAGGTGAGAGCGGGCCAGAGCGTGGGGTCGGCTCGTCTGGTGATCGATTCGGAGACGGGGATCATCTACCAGTATCCGAGCTGGCCGACGGTGAGAGTGGCGGAAGCCCACACGACGTTCAAACAGACGGGGGTCAACCGCGCGGGCCGTCGGATCTATCCAGATCAGTGGACGATCACGGTTCGGCGGATCGGGGAGGACGACCAGACGATCACCTATCAGCTGACGGCGGAGTCGTTGACCGATCCACCGGAAGCGACCCAGCAGCATTCCCTCACGATCGCGAAGCGGAACTATCAGGTCACGCCGAGCGATCCGGTGTCCAGGAGAGCGGGGGCTCGCCTCGAGGCGACGCACCGGAGCCAGGGCAGTTGGCCGGAACGGGAAACCATCGGCTATTAGCCGACGACAGCGCCAACCCGACTCGGATCGATGCGGCGCACGGTGATTCGTTCGAGCCGTCGAGAATCTCGACAGGATCCGACGCAGACGCTAAGGGTGTCCACCGAGCGGATACGTCGAGCCAGACAGCCGAAACAGCCTCCGCCCCAATCACTCACGACAGCAGGTCTGCGCCAGCGGAGTGGTCGCACGATGCGACTGTCGATGAGAGTGCGAGCTCTCCGCCGGCCGATGAACCACGCGTGGATCGGCCGGGAGATTACGTACGCGACTACGACTCAGACGGTCGGACGATTCCGACTGATCAACTTGTCCATCCTGAGGCGGGCTTGTTAGACCAAGGGCTACTCGATGCCGCGGTGTCGAATCCCAATCGGGTCAGCGAGGCATTGTCGGCAGGTGCGCCCAGCACACATCCGGAGATACAGAACTTGGTTACGACTGCATACGACCCCTTAGGCGGGATGACAGAGGACGCGTGGAACCGCGAATTTTGGCCTAGCGGTGAGCGCGATGCACACGGGAACCCCGACCTAGTATGGCCAGATCAGCAACTCCACCCCCAGGGTTTCGCTACGCCGGAGTCGCGGATACCCGCGGTGCTGCACCCTGGTGAGATGTTTGACAGGTATGGTCCCGGATTCGGCCAGTTCGGGTCGCCGGTGGGCACCGCGTTCCCAGACCGCGCGCTTCCACCGCAGAGTCTTGATGCTGGTTACCATCGCTATGAAGTCGTACGGCCCGTACCGATCTGGCAAGGCCCGATAGCCCCTGCAATGGGTCAGCCGGGCGGAGGTATTCAATATTACTTCCCAAACTCGATTGTTGACCTAGTAAACGCCGGTTACTTGAAAGAGACGCAGCTGTGAACTTGACCGAACTCGCCCGAGTGTTGACGGCAATCGGTATCGCCCCTGAGGTATTAGCGCTCGGTGGGCACGCGGATTATTCATGGTGTATCGAGCAATCCGACGATGGATTGTGGGAAGTCTATTGGTACGAACGTGGCACCAAGAACGGATTGGTCCGACTGGCCAATGAATCGGATGCATGCTTCCAGTTAGTGGGCCGCCTCTCGTATAGCCAGCTCCTAGCGGGGGCTATCCGGATGGCATAGACGGCAGATTCGACCGGTCGTTCTGCTTTTGTTTGCCAACGAATTGCGCAGACTACGCCTTTGGCCGTTGAGATGGGATCATCCGACAGATGACACCTGATGTCGATATCTCGAGAGATTTGGCAGATTGGGTGCGCTTGGCCGGTTACGAGGTTACGCAAGCATCGCAAGAAGAAATCAAGCCAGGGTCGACGCACGATGACCGCACGATAATTGGTGCTAATCTGGGCGAGTTCGTTACTTCATCACCGCGAAGTCAAGCGGATGGATTGTCGTAACTGATTCTCGTAGGATGGCTGAGGAAGGTTTCGTATTCGCTGGCGAGTCGATGAGAGTGGTCGAACTGTTCTCTACGGGAAATGTGGATTGTCGGCGAGGTTTGCGCGGATCTTCCATCGCTTAGGTATCCACGTACGGTTCAAGACCTGGTCAGCGGCTACCGCATAGAGACGAGGATGTTCGATGGAAGTGAGAACCTTGCGTTAATCAACTCCGAGGACGCGATGATTGCCGTGACAGGGTCCGGGAAAATTGCCGGAACTGCTGAATTAGCCGCACTTTCTCTCTATTTGACAGCGTCAACCGAAGCTATCAAATCTTCGTACCTCGATCCCGTCGCCATGCCATTGTTCTACCCTTCGGGGGAGTAGTGGCATCGTGTAGTCGGGCGCTGTGGGACCAAGGTCTACCGCAAGTAACGAACCCCACCCAAACGCAGGCCTAAGCGCTTGTCACCGCCCTGGCGACAGTGCCCCTTGGGGTGGTGGACTTGGGATCGGCGTGGGTTCACGCGTTGTGATCAACGAGTCGTGGTGAATGCTAGGCGATTTGACGTTGTTCGGCGAGGGGTTCGGCCGCCTGCTGTTTGGCGGTGATCACTGTGCGCAGTTCGGCCATGGAGACCTCGGACAGGTAGCGGCGGGTGACCTGCCATTCGTCGTGGGCTTCGATGACCACGGCGGTGGCCAGGCGTAGGAACGCTGCGGGGTTGGGGAAGATCTCCACGACGTCGGCGCGGCGTTTGATCTCCTTGTTGAGCCGTTCGATCGGGTTGTTCGACCAGATCTTCTGCCAGTGGGTGCGTGGGAACGCGGTGAACGCCAGCACGTCAGCTTTGGCCTCATCCATCATCGCAGCCACTTTCGGAAAGCTCGATGACAGTGTGTCGGCGACCTGATCCCACTGTGCGCCGACCTCGTGCGGGTCGGTGTGGGCGAAGATCGTCTTGACCGCCGCGGTCACCGCCGGGGCGTGCTTGGCGGCGACGGCGCCGTGCAGGTTGCGCATGAAGTGCACTCGACAGCGCTGCCAGGACGATCCGGCGAACTGCTGGGCCACCGCGGCCTTGAGGCCGGCGTGGGCATCGGAGATCACCAGGTGCACCCCGGCCAGGCCGCGGGCCTTCAAGGCGGCCAGAAACTCCCGCCAGAACTCAAAGGACTCGCTGTCACCGACTGCAGTCCCGAGGACTTCGCGGGTGCCGTCGAGGGACACTCCGGTGGCCACGACCAACGCCTGGGAGACCACATGGGCCCCGACGCGGACTTTGCAGAACGTGGCATCACAGAACACGTACGGGAACGTGGTGTGGGTCAGGCTGCGGGTGCGCAAGGCCTCGATCTCCTTGTCCAGACCGGCGCAGATGCGTGAGACCTCCGATTTCGACACCCCCGATCCGACTCCCATGGCGGCGACCAGGTCATCGACGCTGCGGGTGGATACGCCGTGGACGTAGGCCTCCATGATCACTGCATGCAGTGCTTTGTCGATGCGGCGCCGACGCTCCAACAGCGACGGGAAGAAGGATCCGGCCCGCAGTTTGGGGATCTGGATCTCGACGTCGCCGGCGGTGGTCGAGACCGTCTTGGGGCGATGCCCATTGCGCTGGGTGGCGCGGTCGGTGCTGCGTTGGTAGCGGCCGGCGCCGATCACCTCGGTGGCCTCGGCTTCGATCAGCGCCTGCAACCCCGCCCGGATCAACTCGGCGAACACCGCACCGGCATCAGCAGACTTCAAGGAATCGAGCTGGGCGAGCAAGGCAGAATGGTCGTGGGTCATCGCGTGGTGTGTCCTTTGCTTGAGTCACTTTGGTCGGTAACTCATTGACCACTACGCGATGGCCCACCCCAACACCCTCAACGACACACCGGAGCCGGTCCGCACCGGTCAGCCTCAGGCCCGAAACCCCACCACTCCAGGGGACTTAGCCGCCCTGGCCTAGCCTGGGTTCCGCAAGCAGCTCAACGCAACGCGGCAAGGGGGAGCGATGATCATCGCACCTGAGTTGGGTCACTTTGGTCAGTTTTCGGGAGCTGCAGGTCGCTGAGCTGCGGTGATGTTTCGGCTTAGTGCACCTGCTAGGCACTAATTTGGGCCAGTAGGCTGCCTGGATGGTCTGGATTCGGCGAGTGCGCACCGCATCGGGCGCGACCGCAGTCCAGATCGCCGAATCCGTCAACGGGCGCCGCCGGATCCTCCGTCATGTGGGTTCTGCGCGTGATGACGCCGAGCTGGGTCTGCTCATCGAGGAGGCCCGCCGACTGTTGGCCGATGACACCCAGGGCGAGTTGGATCTGGGGATCACCCCGAAAGCCGTTCGGGCCCATATGGTTGCACCACCGGGCAACACATTGTTCACCGACGAACCGATGCCGCGGCAGCTGGTGGTGCGTCCGCAGGTACTCAAGAGCAGCAGCGGGCTGCTCTACAACGTCCTGGCGCAGGTGTATGTCAGCCTGGGGTTCGACGACGCGGTCAGCGACGAGGTCTTCCGGGACCTAGTGATCGCCCGCGTGGTGGAACCGACCAGCCTGCTCGACGTCGATCGGGTCCTGGCCGAGCTGGGACGTACCTCGGTGTCGTTGTCGACCCGCAAACGCACCCTGCGACGAGCATGTGCCGGTGGCTACCGCGACCAGATCGCCGCAGCGTGCTTCGCCCACGCCCGCACCGCCGGTGATGTCAGCCTGGTGCTCTACGACGTCACCACGCTCTACTTCGAGGCCGACAAGGAAGACGACCTGCGCCGCGTCGGCTACTCCAAAGAACGCCGCGTGGACCCGCAGATCGTGGTCGGACTGCTCGTCGACCGGCGCGGGTTCCCCTTGGAGATCGGCTGTTTCGAAGGCAACAAGGCCGAAACACTGACGATCGTGCCCATCGTCAAAGCCTTCCAGGCCCGCCACGACATCACTGACATGGTCGTCGTCGCCGATGCCGGAATGCTCGCCGCAGGGAATCTGCGCGAGCTCGACGAGGCCGGGTTGCGGTTCATCGTCGGATCCAGGGTCACCAAAGCGCCCAATGATCTGGCCTCGCACTTCCACTGGCACGGCGATTTCTTCACCGACGGCCAGATCATCGACACCATCACTCCCCGCGATCACCGCGGCACCGCCACCAAGACCAGCGACCCCAAACGCAAAGCCGAGCCCGTCTGGGATCCGGGCACCCACACCAAGTCGTGGCGGGCGGTGTGGGCGTACTCCACCAAACGGGCGGTGCGCGACACCAAGACCTTGAATCTGCAGGAGAACAAGGCCCGCGCAGTCGTGGCCGGCGAGAAGGCCGCGCGGGTACCGCGGTTCATCAAGAACCGCAACGGTTCCCAAGAAATCGACGAGGCATCGTTGCAGCGGGCGCGGCGTTTGGTCGGGCTCAAGGGCTACGTCACCAACATCGACGCCGCGCTGATGCCCGCGACCGAAGTGATCGCCAGCTACCACGACCTCTGGCACGTCGAGGCGTCCTTCCGGATGTCAAAATCCGACCTCGCCGCCCGGCCTATGTTCGCCCGCACCCGCGACGCCATCGAAGCTCACCTGACGATCGTGTTCACCGCCCTGGCCGTCAGCCGCGAAGTCCAAACCCGGACCGGGCTGTCACTGCGCCGCTTCCTGCGCACCCTCAAACCCCTGCGATCGGCCACCATCGACCTCAACGGCGTCATCGCCACCTACCCGCCAGCCATAAACAACGAGGTCAAGACGATTCTCGACGCACTGGGGGCCGAAATCTCAAGGCACTAAGGCGAATGACCCAACTCGGGGCGCTTGTCACCGCCCTGGCCTAGCCTGGGTTCCGCAAGCAGCTCAACGCAACGCGGCAAGGGGGAGCGATGATCATCGCAGTGTTCTGTCGGAAGGTTCGGCCGGGCGTCACGATGGACGACTTCGTGACGGCGTGGGCGCCGGAGGGCGGGGACCCGTATCCGGCCGAGGTCGAGGTGGGTGTGGACCCGGCCGACCCCACGCGGTTTCTGACGATCGTGAAGTTCGACGGCGATCTCGGCGCTTTCCAGGCGGCTATGCCGCGACTGATCCATCCGGACTCGCACAGCAGGCTCGACGCGCTGGTGGAATCGACTGAGCTGGAAAGCGTTTACGAGTCGGTCGCCGTCAGCGTGTAGCAGGAGGAACTAGGCGTCGAGGTCCTGTTCCACCAGACCGGCGACGGTGGCCAGGGCATCGGCATCATCGGAAGCGACGGTCACCTGCGCACCGTTGCCGGCGCCGAGCGTCATGATCATCAACGCCGAGCCGGCGTCCACCGGGTCACCGCCGTCGACCGACAAGGTGACGGGCACCCCGGCGTTGACGACGGCCTCGGCGATGATGGCGGCGGGCCGGGCGTGCAGGCCGATGGCCGAGCCGACGGTGACGGTCTTGCTGGGCATGGTTTCTCCTTTGGGTGGGTTACCGAATGGGTGGGTTACCGAATCTAGGTGGTGGCCAACGCCGGAGCCTCCGGCGCACCGACAGCGGGTTTGGCGAACTGTTTGGCCGTGACGACGGCCAGCGCCCCGACGACGGTGCCGGCGGCCAGCGCGACCAGGAACCACCCCAGGTTGCCGATCGCGAAGAATACGAAGATGCCGCCGTGCGGCGCCTTGAGGGTGACATCGAAGGCCATGACCAGCGCCCCGGTCACCGCACCGCCGCACATCATCGACGGGATCACCCGCAGCGGATCGGCCGCGGCGAACGGGATGGCGCCCTCCGAGATGAACGAGGCACCCAACAGCCATGCCGCCCGGCCGTTTTCCCGCTCGGGCTCGGTGAACAGCCCCGGCCGCACCGTCGACGCCAGTGCCATCGCGAGCGGCGGCACCATACCGGCCGCCATCACCGCGGCCATGATCCGCAGCGACGCCGGGTCGGCGATGTTGAGCCCCGCGGTGGCGAACGCGTAGGCCGCCTTGTTGACCGGGCCGCCCAGGTCGAAGCACATCATCAGGCCGAGGATCACGCCGAGCAGGATCGCCGAGGTACCCGACATCCCGCCGAGCCAGTCGGTCAGCCCGGAGGTCAGCGCCGCCAGCGGGCGGCCGAGCAGCAGGAACATCGCCAGCCCGACGATCAACGACGCGCACAGCGGGATCACCACCACCGGCATCAACCCGCGCGCCCATTGCGGCACGCCGAGCCGGCTGATCCACAGCGCCGCGAATCCGGCCACCAAGCCGCCGACGATACCGCCGATGAACCCGGCGCCGACGAACACGGCCACCGCCCCGGCGGTGAAACCCGGTGCGATACCGGGCCGGTCGGCGATCGCGAAGGCGATGTAGCCGGCCAGCGCAGGCACCAGGAAACCGAATGCAAGCTTGCCGATGGTGAACAGCACCGCCCCCAGATACTGCATCAGACCGCCGTCGGGCAGGTTGGTCAGCGAGTTGGAGGTGGCGATGATGTAGCCGAGCGGATCGCTCTGCCCGTCGGGCGCATTGCCGATGTCGTAACCGGCCAGCAGGAACCCGAGCGCGATCAGCAGACCGCCCGCCGCGACGAACGGGATCATGTAGCTGACCCCGGTGAGCAGGATCTGCCGGGTCCTGGTGCCCCAACCCAGCCCGCCGGCCGACGGCGGTACGGCCGCCGCCGCGGCATCGCCGGCAACCCGGGCCGCGTCGGGATCGGCTGCCGCGGAGACGGCTTCGGCGATCATCTGATCGGGTTCGTTGATGGCGCGTTTCACCCCGGACGCGATGACGGGTTTATCCGCGAACCGGGCCCGGTCCTTGACACCGACGTCGGTGGCGAAGATGACGGCATCGGCGTCGGCGATGGTCTGCGCCGACAGGGGAGTGCTGCCCGACGATCCCTGGGTTTCGACGGTGAACGTGACGCCGGCGCGTTCGGCGGCCAGCTTGAGCGAGTCGGCGGCCATATAGGTGTGGGCTATACCGGTGGGGCAGGCGGTGATTGCGACGATCGCGGTGGCTTTCGCCGGTTCGGGAGCCGGCTCAGCGGCCGGGGCCGGGGCGGGGGACGGACTGACCACCTCGTCCACCAGCGCCACCACCTCATCGGAGGTCGCCGCGGCCCGCAACGACTCGACGAACTCGGTGCGCACCAGTGCGCGGGCCAGGCTGGACAACAGCTTCATATGTTCGGCCCCACCGGATTCCGGCGCGGCGATCAGGAACACCAGATCCGCGGGCCCGTCGGGAGCACCGAAGTCCACACCCGGCGCCAACCGGGCGAACCCGATGGTCGGCACGTCAACAAACGCCGAGCGGCAGTGCGGGATGGCGATCCCACCGGGCAGCCCGGTCGCGGACTGGCCCTCGCGGGCCATGGCGGCACCGATCAGACCGTCGGCGTCGCTGGAGCGGCCGGCCCCGGCGAGCGCGCCGGCCAGGCGGCCGATGACGGCCTCCTTGTCGCCGTCGACGTCCGCATCGAGCAGGACGAGATCGGGCGTGATGATCGGTTGGTTCATAGCGGTACCTTCGTGGCGTTGATGACTACGGCGTCGAGGTCGAGTTGGGCGGGTGACGGCAGGGCCGAGCCGGGCAGCGCGGCGGCGGCGCTGCCGTAGCCGACGGCCATCCGTAGCCGCCGTGGCGATTCGGCACCGCCGACCGCGGCCCGCAGATAACCGGCGAGGGCGGCGTCACCGGCGCCGACGGTGCTGCACGGCACGATCGGTGGCGGGCCGGCAGTCCAGGCGCCGACGCTGTTCACCAGCACCGCGCCCGCCGCGCCAAGGGTGGCCAGCACGGCGCCGACGCCCCGGTCCACCAGCTGGGCGGCGGCAGCGACGACCGGCGCCGGATCGCCCGCGGCGGCGGCTTCTTCGAGGGTGACAACGGGAACACCGGCGAGGCCGGCGAGCTCTTCGGCGTTCGGCTTGATCAAATCCGGTGTGGCGACCTCGAATCCGGAGGCTAGCGCGGCCAGCGGGCCCTCGGAAGTGTCAACCGCGACCCGGCAGGGCAGCGGCCCGAGCCGCGCGGTCAGCCGGGCATACCAGTCGTCGGGCACCCCGGGCGGCAGCGATCCACACAGCACCACCCAGGCCGCGTCCTGTGCCTGGGTCAGCACGCACTCGGTCAACGCTTCGAGTGCGGTGGCGTCCAGCTCCGGCCCAGGCTCGTTGAGTTTGGTTGTGGTACCGTCGGATTCGGTGATGGTGAGGTTGGTCCGTACGGACCCGGCGATCGGCACCGTCGTGCACGGAACGCCGTAGCCCCGCAGTGCCCCGAGCAGCGGATCGTCGGGGGCGCAGGGCAATACGGCCAGCGCATCGACGTGGGCCAGGGTCAGCGCCCGCGCCACGTTGACACCCTTGCCGCCGGGCTCGACCGTCACCGATCCGGCCCGCTGCACCGCACCGCGGGTCAGCGGGGATCCGAGGGTGACGGTGCGGTCGAGGCTGGGGTTGGGGGTGACGGTGACGATCATGCGACGACCACCTCGACGCCGTGCTCGGTCAGCTGCCCGCGATCGGCGGCGCCGATTCCGGAGTCCGTGACCAGGGCGTCCACGCTGCCGATCGTCGCGAAGCTGACCAGGTCTTCGCGACCGACCTTGGATGAATCAGCGGTGACCACAACGTAATTCGCGGCCCGCACCATGGCGCGTTTGACCGCGGCCTCGTCGCTGTCGGGGGTGGAGAGGCCATGCCGGGTGGTGATGCCATTGGTGCCGATGAAGGCGACGTCCACGCGCAGCGCGTCGAGCACCCGCAACGCCGGTTCGCCCACCGCGGCTTGGGTCAGGCCGCGCACCCGCCCGCCCAGCAGTTGCAGGGTGACCGACGGCAGGGTGGCCAGCCGGGCCGCGATCGGCACCGAGTTGGTCACCACCGTCAGCTCCCGGTCGGTGGGTAGTTGGGCGGCGACCCGGGCGGTGGTGGTTCCGGCGTCGAGCAGCACGCTGGCTCCGGTGAGCGGAAAGAAGTCGACCGCCGCGGCGGCGATCGCATCCTTCTGGTCGGCGTGGGTGGTCTCGCGCTCGCCGACACCGGGCTCGACCAGATGCAGGGTCGAGGTGGGCACGGCACCGCCGTGGACTCGGCGCAACACTCCTGCCTTGTCCAGCACGGCGAGGTCGCGCCGCACGGTTTCGGTGGTCACGTCGTAGGTTTGGGCGAGTTCGGCGACCGAGGCGCGCCCCCGGCTCATCACCAGGGTGGCGATGGCCTGTTGGCGTTCCTCGGCGTACATGGCCCTCCGATTGTGTGGGTGCGAATGTTGATATGAGTTGTTTTACGCCCGAGCGTGTTGACTTGTCAAGAGTTTTGAGTAACCTGGGTCACATGAGCAGCACTTCCCCGGCGACCTCACTATCGGTCCTGCACGGTGTGCCCGTTGTGCCCGGCGTGCGGTACGCCCCGGTCATCCGGCCCGGCCGGCCTCCCGTCCCGGACACCTCCGGACCCGACATCGCCGAAGCGGAGCGGCCGGCCGAGTCGGCACGGTTCACCGCCGCGGCCGCCGCCGTGGCCACCCGCCTGCGCGAGCGGGCCGCCCACGCCACCGGCGCCGCATCCGAGGTGCTGGCCGCCACCGCTGGGCTCGCCCAGGATCGGGCCTGGCTGGGCGCGGCCGAGAAACGCATCGGCGCCGGGACCCCGGCCGTGCGCGCGGTATGTGAGGCCGTCGACCAGTTCGTGGACCTGTTCACCCAGCTCGGCGGGCTGATGGCCGAGCGGGTCACCGACCTGCGCGATATCCGGGACCGCGTGGTCGCCGAATTGTCCGGGCTACCGGAACCCGGAGTGCCGCTGCCCGACGCCCCGTCCATCCTGTGCGCCGACGACCTGGCTCCGGCCGACACCGCGGGGCTGGACCCGGCGCTGGTGGTGGGCCTTGCGACGACCCTGGGCGGGCCGACCAGCCACACCGCGATCATCGCCCGTCAACTCGGCATCCCGTGCGTCGTTGCCGTACCCGGGCTCGACGGCGTCGCCGCAGGGACCGTGGTCCTACTCGACGGCACCGCGGGCACCGTCACCGTCGACCCCGACCCGGCCGAGGCCGCCGAGACGATGGCCGCCGCCGAACGCGACGCCGCGCTCACCGACCGGTGGGCCGGGCCGGGTGCCACCGCCGACGGTCACGCCGTCGCGGTTCTGGCCAATGTCCAGGACGGCGCCGCGGCCCGCGCCGCGCGCGCCACCCCGGCCGAAGGCGTCGGCCTGTTCCGCACCGAGCTGTGCTTCCTCAACCGCGACACCGAACCGACCGTCGACGAGCAGGCCCGGATCTACGCTGAGGTCCTCGACGCGTTCGCCGGGCAGAAGGTGGTCATCCGCACCCTGGACGCGGGCTCGGACAAGCCGCTGAAGTTCGCCGGGCATCCCGACGAGGCCAACCCTGCCCTGGGGGTGCGCGGCATCCGGGTCGCCGAGGCCAACCCGGGCCTGCTGGAGCGGCAGTTGCAGGCGGTCGCCGCGGCCGCGCGGGCCACCGGCAGTCAGCCGTGGGTGATGGCGCCGATGATCGCCACCGCCGCGGAGGCGAAAAACTTTGCCGCCCAGGCCCGTTCGAACGGTCTGACCCCCGGGGTGATGATCGAGGTGCCGGCCGCGGCGCTGCTGGCCGGCAAGATCCTGGAGCACGTCGACTTCCTGTCGATCGGCACCAACGATCTGGCGCAGTACACGATGGCCGCCGACCGGATGTCGGCCGATCTGGCCACCCTGACCGATCCGTGGCAGCCCGCCGTGCTGGCACTGGTGGCGATGGCCGCGCGGGCCGGGTCGGCCGCGGGCAAGCCGGTCGGGGTGTGCGGGGAGGCCGCCGCCGATCCGCTGCTGGCCTGCGTGCTGGTGGGGCTCGGTGTGACGTCGCTGTCGGCGGCCGCCGCGGCCCTCCCGGCGGTCGGGGCCCGGCTGTCGCGGGTCACGTTGCGGCAGTGCCGCGACGCCGCCGATGCGGTGCTGGCGACGGCCACTGCCGCCGAGGCCCGCGCCGCCGCAGTGTCGGCCCTGTCCTGACGCGAGCAGACATGCCGGTACCCGAAATGGCGCGAAATGGGGTACCGCCGTGTCTGCTCGCCAGCAAGGAGTAGGGCCGGATGGAATAATCGGACCGTAGTCCGGTTATAGAGGTATCAGCTCAGATACCCCCAGGAGGTACCAATGCCAGCCATCAGCGCCGACACCTTGACCCTGCCGCGTATCGCGGCTCCGAAAGCCACCGACACCGAACGTCCGGTGCGGTCCATCACCACCGGCCCGCGTGGCTACGAGGGTGAGGGCTTCCCCGTCGTCCGGGCATTCGCCGGGGTCAGCGCCGCCGACCTGGACCCGTTCGTCCACATGGACCAGATGGGTGAGATCGAATACGAGCCGGGCGAACCGCGGGGCACCGATTGGCACCCGCACCGCGGATTCGAGACCGTCACCTACATGATCGACGGCCGGTTCGCCCACCAGGACTCGCACGGCGGCGGCGGTCTGATCACCGACGGCGCCACCCAGTGGATGACGGCGGGATCGGGCATCCTGCACATCGAGACACCGCCCGCCGAGCTCGTCGAGAGCGGCGGCGTGTTCCACGGCGTCCAGCTGTGGGTGAACCTGCCCAAGAAGGACAAGTTCGCGGCACCCCGCTACCAGGCCATCGAGGGCAACGAGGTCGAGTTGCTGTCCTCCGAGGACGGCGGCGCACTGGTGCGCATCATCGCCGGCGAGATCGACGGCAAGCCGGGGCCGGGTAACACGCATACGCCGATCACGTTGGCGCACGCCACCGTCGAACCGGGCGCGCAGCTCAACCTGCCGTGGAACCGCGAGTTCAACGCCCTGGTCTATGTGCTGAGCGGGCGCGGAAGCATTGGCCCGGTGGCCCACCCGATCCAGCAGGGCCAGCTGGCGGTGTTCGGTCCGGGCGACCGGATCACCGTGGCCGCCGACGGTAGCCAGGATTCGAACCGGCCCGCACTGGAGATCCTGATCCTGGGCGGCAAGCCGATTCGGGAACCGGTGTTCCACTACGGCCCGTTCGTGATGAACTCCAAGTCGGAGTTGATCCAGGCGATGGAGGATTACAACGCCGGCAAGTTCGGGCAGATCCCGCCGGGTGCCCTGATGCCGCACCGGCCGTTGAGCTGACCCGGTTAGTCCACCGGCTCGGCGGGCTGGGGGTAGAGCAACTCCAGCTCGCCGAGGTTGGCGGCGACCGTCACCAACGGCAGGGCCGCCGAAACCGCCAGCCCGTCATCGGTGGCCTCGGCCCGCAACGCCAACACCAGCGAGTCGCCGATCGGAACCAGCGTCGAGGTGGGGTCGGCACGGGTGAGCCGGGCGCAGATGGCCGCCGCGTGTTCCTCGATCACCGCCCTGGTCTGCTCGTAGACCCCGAGCGGCGGCGGCACCACATCGGCGATCAGCTCGGCGGCACCGCGCACCCTGATCGCGCGGCTGGCCGCCCGCACAACCGGGGCACGCTGGTCGCTGGGCCCGCCGTTCTCCGAAAGGTATTGCCGCACCGCATCATCGAGTGTGCGCGAGGCCGACAGGCTGTCATTGCCCAGCGCGATCACCCGGTTGGTGGAGGCCTCGAACGCACCGCGCGTCGCGCGCAGCACCGCGGCCTTGAGAAAATCGGCGCCGACCAGCCGGGCCCGGTCGACGGCCTGCGTCACCGTCACTCTCGCACCTCGCGGCCACAGCAGCACCGACACCACGATGCCGACCAGAGCCCCGACCACCACATCCTCGACCCGGATCAGTCCCACCCGCCACCCGGTCGGGACGATCAGGTTGAAGTTGATCAGGACCATCATGGTGAACGCGGCCTGCCCGGCGATGAACGATCCCACCTCGGGCACATACGCCGACCCGAAAGCGACCAACGGCAACAGGATCCACAGCACCACCGGGTCCACCCCGACCAGTTCGATCAGCAGTGCGCCCAGCACGAAACCGATCGCGGTGCCCGCCACGGCCCGCAACA